>NZ_JOBX01000003.1:0-193435 GCF_000720645.1 Streptomyces sp. NRRL S-378 | reverse complement strand
CGCCGTCGAGGCTGCTCCGGCTCCGGCCGTCGAGGAGGCTGCGGCTGCTCCGGCTCCGCGTGCCCGTCGTCGTGCGACCCGCGCCGTGGCCGCTCCGGTCACCGAGGCCGCCGAGGCTCCGGTTGCCGAAGCTCCGGCCGCCGCCGCGGAGGAGGCCCCCAAGGCCGCCGCCGCCCGCGCCGTGACCGTCGCCGACGCCGTGGACGCCCCGAAGCGCGGCCGCCGCCGCGCCACCCGTTCCACCACCGCGGCCGCCGCCGCCCCGCAGCAGCCCGCCGCCGAGCCCGAGGCCGCCGAGGCGCCCGCCGCTCCGGCCCGCGCCCGCCGCGCGGTGCGTCCCGCCGTGGCCGTCTTCCAGGCGCCGGTCTTCACCGAGCCGATGTTCCAGACCCCCGAGACCGCCGCCATGGCCGCCGCCGCGGCCGCCGCCGAGGCCGAGGCCGAGGAGGCCGAGGAGGAGGAGGTCGAGGCCGCCGCTCCCGCCGAGCCCGTGCAGCCCGCAGGCCGTCGCCGCCGTCGTGGCCGCGGCGCCGCCGAGGCCGCGCCGGTCTCCCTGCCCGAGGTGCTCGCCGAGGAGGAGCCGGAGGCCGAGGCCGCCGACCTCGAGGACGAGTCCGCCGAGTCCGCCGAGTTCGACGAGGGCGACGAGTCGGGCGAGCGCCCCTCGCGCCGCCGCCGTCGTGGTGGCCGCCGTCGCCGTCGCGGCGAGGCCGCCGACCTCGACGAGTCCGCAGAGGACGAGGCCGAGGCCGAGGCCGAGGCCCAGGAGGCCGACGAGGAAGAGGAGGAGGAGACCGAAGAGGCCCTCGGTTCCACCTCCAGCCGCCGTCGCCGCCGTCGCCGTCGCCGCAGCGGTGAGCCCGCCGACGTGACCGGCGAGTCGGCCGGTGACGAGGACGGCGTGCGCACCGTCGTCAAGGTCCGCGAGCCGCGCCCGGCGCGCGAGAAGGCCGAGCCGTCCGACGAGGTCCAGTCCATCAAGGGCTCGACCCGCCTGGAGGCGAAGAAGCAGCGCCGCCGCGAGGGCCGCGAGCAGGGCCGTCGTCGCGTGCCGATCATCACCGAGGCCGAGTTCCTGGCCCGCCGGGAGGCCGTCGAGCGGGTGATGGTCGTCCGCCAGTCCGGCGAGCGCACCCAGATCGGCGTCCTCGAGGACAACGTGCTCGTCGAGCACTACGTCAACAAGGAAGAGGCCACCTCCTACGTCGGCAACGTCTACCTGGGCAAGGTCCAGAACGTGCTGCCGTCGATGGAGGCCGCCTTCATCGACATCGGCAAGGGCCGCAACGCCGTCCTGTACGCCGGTGAGGTCAACTTCGAGGCGCTCGGCATGGCCAACGGGCCGCGCCGCATCGAGTCCGCCCTCAAGTCCGGCCAGTCGGTCCTCGTGCAGGTCACCAAGGACCCGATCGGCCACAAGGGCGCCCGCCTGACCAGTCAGGTCTCGCTGCCCGGCCGCTACCTGGTCTACGTGCCCGAGGGCTCGATGACCGGCATCAGCCGCAAGCTGCCCGACACCGAGCGCGCGCGCCTGAAGACCATCCTCAAGAAGATCGTCCCCGAGGACGCCGGCGTCATCGTGCGCACCGCCGCCGAGGGCGCGAGCGAGGACGAGCTGCGCCGTGACGTCGAGCGCCTGCAGGCCCAGTGGGAGGACATCCAGAAGAAGTCGAAGCAGATCACGACCTCTTCGCCGTCCCTGCTGTACGGCGAGCCGGACATGACCGTCCGCGTCGTGCGCGACATCTTCAACGAGGACTTCTCGAAGGTCATCGTCAGCGGTGACGGCGCCTGGGAGACCATCCACGGCTACGTCTCGCACGTGGCCCCGGACCTGGCCGACCGGCTCCAGCGTTGGACCTCCGAGGTCGACGTCTTCGCGACGTACCGGATCGACGAGCAGCTCGCCAAGGCGCTCGACCGCAAGGTGTGGCTGCCCTCCGGCGGCTCCCTCGTGATCGACAAGACCGAGGCGATGATCGTCATCGACGTCAACACCGGCAAGTTCACCGGTCAGGGCGGCAACCTCGAGGAGACCGTCACCAGGAACAACCTGGAGGCGGCCGAGGAGATCGTGCGCCAGCTGCGGCTGCGCGACCTCGGCGGCATCGTCGTCATCGACTTCATCGACATGGTCCTGGAGTCCAACCGCGACCTGGTCCTGCGGCGCATGCTGGAGTGCCTGGGCCGCGACCGTACGAAGCACCAGGTCGCCGAGGTCACCTCGCTGGGCCTGGTCCAGATGACCCGCAAGCGGGTCGGCCAGGGTCTGCTGGAGTCCTTCTCCGAGACCTGCGTCCACTGCAACGGCCGCGGTGTCATCGTCCACATGGAGACGCCGGCCGCGATCGGCGGCGGTGGCAACGGCAAGCGCTCCAAGCGCCGTGGTGGCCGCACCGAGTTCGACCAGCACGACCACGACGTCGAGACCGTCGAGACCGCCGAGGCGGAGCTCGAGGCCTTCGAGACCGAGGCCGAGGTCGCCGCCGAGGTCGCGGTGCCGAAGGCGCTGCCCGAGCCGGAGTTCGCCGCGGGCGAGGAGCTCTACGGCTCCCCGGCCGAGGCGGAGGCCGCGGCGGGCCTGAGCGGCCGCCGCAACCGGCGCCGGGCCACCCGCAAGGCGACCGCTCCGGCGGGCGCCCCGCGGCGCGAAGCCGCTCCGGCGCAGGCCCCGGCCCCGGTGGCCGAGGTCGTCGCCGAGCCGGTGACCGAGCCTGCCGACACCGTCCTGGAACCGGTCTCCGAGGTCGTCGCCGAGGCAGTCGAGGCCGCGGAGACCGTCGAGGCCGCCCCGGTCGCCCCGGTCGAGGAGGCCGCGCCGAAGGGCCGTACCCGTCGCCGGGCGACCCGTAAGGCCACCGCGCCCGCGCCGGTCGCCGCCGAACCGGCCCCGGTGGTCGAGCCGGAGCCGGAGCCGGAGCCCGAGCCGGTCGTCGTGCCGGAGCCCGAGCCCGTCGCCGAGGCCGAGCCCGTCGCCGAGGCCGAGGAGGCCCCCGTGGTGGAGGCCGCTCCGGCCCGTCCGCGCCGCCGTGCCACCCGCAAGGCCACCGCGCCCGCCGGTTCCCCGGCAGGTGCGGCGGAGGCCGCCGTGGTGGTCGTGGAGAGCCCGGTGACCGAAGCCGCTGCGCCGGCCGAGGAAGCCGCGCCCGCCGAGGAGGCCGCGCCGGCGAAGAAGGCCGCCAAGAAGGCTCCGGCCAAGAAGGCGACCACGGCGAAGAAGGCCCCGGCCAAGAAGGCGGCGGCCGCCAAGAAGACCGTGGCCAAGAAGGCGGCCACGACCAAGAAGACCGCGGCGAAGCGGACGACGAAGAAGACCGCGGCGGCGGAGCAGCAGGCTGCCCCGTCCGTCTCGGCCCCGACCGAGGGCTGATCCGTCCCGTGACCGTGGGTCCCGCCGACCGGCGGGGCCCACGGCCGTGCGGGGCCCGGTTTGACCCTCCGGAACCGGCCCCGTAACCTAGACCGTCGGCGTGTCCTGGACGAATCCGTCCAGCGTGCGCCGCGCTCCTGAGCACCTTCCTCCCGCGTACCGCGCGCAAGCGCTGTGCGGGAGAGGCCGCTCGTCCATTCCGGATCAGCGTGGGCCCCGGCCCGCCTGAGCGGCTGGCTTCAGGAGCATCCGTCCCGAGTGAGAGAGAGATCCGCGTGTACGCCATCGTGCGCAGCGGTGGTCGCCAGCACAAGGTTGCTGTCGGCGACATCGTTGAGGTTGACAAGATTTCCACTGCCAAGGTTGGCGACACGGTCGAGCTCTCGACCCTGCTCGTTGTCGACGGCGACGCCGTGACCAGCGACCCGTGGGTCCTGGCCGGCATCAAGGTCACGGCCGAGGTCGTGGACCACCACAAGGGCGCCAAGATCGACATCCTGCGCTACAAGAACAAGACCGGCTACCGCCGTCGCCAGGGTCACCGTCAGCAGTACACGGCGATCAAGGTCACCGGTATCCCCGCGGCTGCGAAGTAAGAGGGACTGAGACATGGCACACAAGAAGGGCGCATCGTCCACCCGGAACGGGCGCGACTCCAATGCCCAGCGGCTCGGCGTGAAGCGCTTCGGCGGTCAGGTCGTCTCCGCCGGCGAGATCCTCGTCCGCCAGCGCGGCACCCACTTCCACCCGGGCTCGGGTGTCGGTCGTGGTGGCGACGACACGCTGTTCGCGCTGCAGGCCGGTTCCGTGCAGTTCGGCACGCACCGTGGCCGCAAGGTCGTGAACATCGTTCCGGCCGCCTGATCCAGCTTCGGCTGATCGAGCGTTCGTAACTTCCCGAGGGCGGATCTCAGCTCTTCCCGGCTCAGGCCGGGAAGAGAGGTCCGCCCTCGGCGCGTTGTCCCATAGACACGTTTAATGGGCAGCAAGGCCTGCCACCGGACATTCCGGACTATCACCGCTGTATCTGGAGGAACAACCATGACCACCTTCGTGGACCGCGTCGAGCTGCACGTCGCCGCGGGTAACGGAGGCCACGGCTGCGCCTCCGTTCACCGGGAGAAGTTCAAGCCGCTCGGCGGCCCCGACGGCGGCAACGGCGGCCGTGGCGGCGACGTCATCCTGGTGGTGGAGCAGGCGATCACCACCCTGCTCGACTACCACCACAGCCCCCACCGCAAGGCCACCAACGGCAAGCCCGGCGAGGGCGGCAACCGCTCCGGCAAGGACGGCCAGGACCTGATCCTGCCCGTTCCGGACGGCACCGTCGTCCTCGACAAGCAGGGCAACGTCCTCGCCGACCTCGTCGGCCAGGGCACCACCTACGTGGCTGCCGAGGGCGGCCGCGGCGGCCTCGGCAACGCCGCGCTCGCCTCCGCCCGCCGCAAAGCCCCCGGCTTCGCGCTCCTCGGCGTCCCCGGCACCACCGGCGACATCGTCCTGGAGCTCAAGACCGTCGCGGACGTGGCGCTGGTCGGTTTCCCGAGCGCCGGCAAGTCCTCGCTGATCTCCGTGCTCTCCTCCGCCAAGCCGAAGATCGCGGACTACCCCTTCACCACCCTCGTCCCGAACCTGGGCGTCGTCACCGCCGGCTCGACCGTCTACACGATCGCCGACGTCCCGGGCCTGATCCCCGGCGCCAGCCAGGGCAGGGGCCTCGGCCTCGAGTTCCTGCGCCACGTCGAGCGCTGCTCGGTGCTCGTGCACGTCCTGGACACGGCCACCCTGGAGACCGACCGCGACCCGATCGCCGACCTCGACGTCATCGAGGAGGAGCTCAAGCTCTACGGCGGCGGGCTGGAGAAGCGCCCGCGCCTCGTCGTCCTCAACAAGGTCGACATCCCGGACGGCCAGGAGCTCGCCGACATGGTGCGCCCCGACCTGGAGGCGCGCGGCTACAAGGTCTTCGAGGTCTCCGCGGTCGCCCGTACGGGCCTGAAGGAGCTCTCCTACTTCCTCGCCGAGGTCATCGCCAAGGCACGCGCCCGCAAGCCGAAGGAGGAGGCGACCCGTATCGTCATCCGCCCGAAGGCCGTGGACGACGCCGGCTTCACCGTCGCCTACGACGAGGCCGAGGACGTGTACGTGGTGCGCGGCGAGAAGCCGGAACGCTGGGTCCGCCAGACCGACTTCAACAACGACGAAGCCGTCGGCTACCTGGCCGACCGGCTCAACCGCCTCGGTGTCGAGGACGCGCTCAAGAAGGCCGGCGCCCGCGCCGGTGACGGCGTCGCCATCGGCTCCGACGAGAACGCGGTCGTGTTCGACTGGGAGCCGACCATGATGGCCGGTGCCGAGATGCTGGGCCGCCGCGGTGAGGACCACCGCATGGAGGCACCGCGCCCGGCCACCCAGCGCCGCAAGGAGAAGGAAGCCCGGCGCGGGGACTCGGCGCAGAAGGAGTACGACGAGTTCCGGCCGTTCTAGTTCCCTCCCGGGGTGATCCGCCCCGGAGGGTTTGAAGGCGTCTTTATGCGGGTCGCCTAGGATCCTCCGGGTGAACAGCAGCAACCTCCCCACGGTCTCGGTCGTGGTCATCGCGTACAACGACGCCGGACTCGTGGGCGAGGCCGTCTCCTCGGCCCTCGCCCAGGGCCCGGTGGTCACCGAGGTCATCGCGGTGAACGACGCCTCGTCCGACGGCACCGCGCGGGTGCTGGACGAACTGGCCTCCGTCCATCCCCGCCTCAAGGTCGTGCACCGGACGGAGAACAGCGGCGGGTGCGGCACCCCCCGAAACGACGGGATCGCCGCGGCGTCCGGCCGGTACGTGCTCTTCCTCGACAGCGACGACATCCTGCCGCCGGGCGCGGCGGACGCCCTGGTGCGCACCGCCGAGGAGCACCGCGCCCCGGTCACCGTCGGCGCGGCCGTGCGGCGCGAGCTGCCCCAGCACCACGACGTGCCGTGGATGCCCGGTCTCTACACCCCGGGCGACGTCATCGAGCGCCCGGCGGACCGGCCCGAGCTCGTCCGCGACACCCTCTGCGTCAACAAGCTCTACGAGCGCGCCTTCCTGGAGGAGCACGGCCTGCGCTTCCCGGACGGCCGCTTCATCTACGAGGACTTCGTCTTCACGTCCCGCGTGCTCGCCGCGGCCCCCCGCATCGCCGTCACCGGCGACCTCGTCTACGTGTGGCACGTGCGCCGCAGCGCCGCCCAGGTGTCGATCTCCCTGGACCGCAAGGACGTCGGGAACTGGCGCTCCCGCATCGAGGCCCACCGCACGGCCGCCCGGACCCTCGCCGCGGCCTCCCCGGTCCTGGGCAGCGCCTGCCAGGTGAAGTTCCTGGAGTACGACCTGCGCATGTACCTGCGCGAGCTGGGCTCGGACCCCGGCTACCGGGCCGCCTGGTGGACCCTCACCCGCGAGTACGTCGACACCTTCGCCGAGGCGGACGTCGACGCGGCCGCGGCCCACGCACGCTGGATCGTCCGGGTGCTGCGCGCCACCGAGACGCCGCCCGCCGACGTCGAGCGGCTCACCCGCCTCGCGGCCGAACCGCCGCGCCTGCTGCCCCCGTACGCCGTCGGCGCCTCCGGCGAGCCGGTGTGGAGCGAGGAGCTCCCCGTCGAGCTGGACGGCCTGACGACGCTGCCGGTCGAGGAGCTGCCCGTCACCGTCGACGCCGAGCCGGCCGGCCGCGGCGCCGTCCGGATCCGCGTGCACGACCTCTACGGACGCCTCGCCGGGGCCGGCCCGCAGACCGCCCGGCTGAGCTTCATGCCCCGGGCCGGGGGCGAGGCCGTCCTCGCGCGCCCCGTCGAGCTGCTGCCCGACCGCAGCGGCGGCTGGATGGCCGTGCTGCCGTTCCGGCTCGCCGACCTGGCCGTCACCGGCCGCCGCCGGGGGCTGCGCAGGATGCAGGCCTGGAACGTCGGGGTGGGCGTGCGGTGCGCCGACGGGAGCTCGGTGCTCACCTCCCTGCGCCCCCGCGGCCGGCTGCTCCGCCGTCGGGCCCTGCCCAGCAGCCGGTACGGTGTTCTGCTGGCGCAGCCCTACCGGACGGGGGCCGGCGCCCTCGCGCTGCGCCTCGCGCCGGGCGCCGAGGGAGCCCTGCAGCTCGTACGCAACCGCCTCCACCGGGCCCGGGCGGCCCGGGGGGCGGGCTGAACCGGATGCGCCCCGCTGCGCTTTCCCCACCGAAGTCGGACAGGACCAAGGAGATACACATGACGTTTCTGATCACCGGTGGCGCCGGTTACATCGGCGCGCACGTCGTCCGCGCGATGCTGCTCGCGGGAGAGAAGGTCGTGGTCCTCGACGACCTGTCCACGGGCAACGAGGACCGCGTCCCGGAGGGCGTCCCGCTGGTGGTCGGTTCCGTCCTGGACCGGCTGGTGCTGGAGAAGACCATCCGCGAGCACAAGATCACGGGCGTGGTGCACCTGGCGGGCAAGAAGCAGGTCGGCGAGTCCGTCGAGAAGCCGCTGTACTACTACCACGAGAACGTCCAGGGCCTCACGGTCCTGCTCCAGGCCGTGGCCGACGCGGGCGTGCGCAACTTCCTCTTCTCCTCCTCCGCCTCCGTGTACGGCATGCCCGACGTGGACCTGGTCACCGAGGACACCCCGTGCGCGCCGCTGAGCCCGTACGGCGAGACCAAGCTGGCCGGCGAGTGGCTGGTCCGCGCCGCGGGCAAGGCGCACGGCATCTCCACCGCCTGCCTGCGCTACTTCAACGTGGCGGGCGCCGCGACCCCGGAGCTCGCGGACACCGGCGTCTTCAACCTGGTGCCGATGGTCTTCGAGCGGTACGACGCCGGCGAGGGCGCCAAGATCTTCGGTGACGACTACCCCACGCCGGACGGCACCTGCATCCGCGACTACATCCACGTCGAGGACCTGGCGGAGGCCCACGTGGCGGCCGCCCGCAAGCTGGCCGAGTGGGCCGCGGCCGAGGACTACAAGGACCTCACCGTCAACATCGGGCGCGGCGAGGGCGTCTCGGTCGCCGAGATGGTCGAGCTCCTGAACAAGGGCACCGGGCACGACCGCGCCCCGGTGATCAGCCCGCGCCGCCCCGGCGACCCGGCGAAGGTCGTGGCCTCCGCCGACCGGATCAACGCCGTGCTCGGCTGGAAGGCCCGCCACGACGTCAGCGAGATGGTCACCTCCGCCTGGGCCGGCTGGGAGGCCAACAAGGTCGCCCGCAAGGACGCGCACCGCGACGTCCACAAGGCCTGACGGGTACCACCCGCCGTACGGCGAAGCCGCCCGCCCCGGAGATGTCCGGGACGGGCGGCTTCGCCGTGTCACGTGAGGGGTGCCCTCAGCGCTCCAGGAAGGAGAACAGCTCCTCCCACCGGTCGGTGATCTCGGTGCTGGAGTAGCGCTTCACCGAACGGAAGGCGTTGTCCCCGAGCCGGTCGCGCAGCTCGCGGTCGGACATCAGGGCGTGCAGGTGTCCGGCGAGCTCCATCGTGTTGCCCAGCCTGGCCAGCAGGCCGTCCTCGCCGTGCTCGACGATCTCCCGTACGCCCGGCGCGCAGTCGAAGGCGGCCGGAGCCACGCCCGCCGCCATCGCCTCGAGCAGCGTGATCGGGAAGCCCTCGGCGCGCGAGGCCTGCGCGAACACCGAGGCCTCGCGCAGCGCCCCCAGCACGTCGTCGGTGCTGCCCATCCATTCGACACTGTCGTCGAGACCGAGCGCGGTGCAGTGCGCCCGCAGCGCCGCCTCCTCCACGCCCGCGCCGTAGATCCGCAGGACCCAGTCGGGGTGGTGCGGGGCGGCGTCCGCCCACGCGTCGAGCAGCAGGTCGACGCCCTTCTCGAAGGCGAGGCGGCCGACGCTCGCCACGACCTTCCCGGTGCGCGGAGCGGGGGTGGCGGGCATGAAGGGGATCGGGTTCGGCATGCTGCCGACGTTCTCCATGCCCGCACGGATCCACAGGTCGGCGTCCTCGGCGGTCAGCACCAGCAGCCGGTCGACCTCCGGGTAGTACCGCCGGACCCGCTCGCCGCGGGTGGACTTCTGGCTGGCCTCGAACGACTCGTGGCTCATGCCGATGACGGACAGCCCCTTGGTGTCGGCGAGCGCCACCCACTCCATCGCCCAGACCTGGGTGACGATGACGACCCCGCCCGGACGGGCCCCGCGCAGCAGCTCGCTCAGCCGGTCCGCCTTGACCCGCATCTGCGCCCGACGGGCCGCCTGGCGGCGCCGCTCGGGCGCGTTCAGCCGGCCCTTGATGCCGCGCAGCCGGCGCGCCGACGGCGGGTGGGCCTCGTACAGCGTGGTCGTCGCGTAGGGCAGGTCCTGCGGCAGCTTCTGCCGGATCTCCTCGGCGACCGGCGCGATGCCGACGATGTGCACCCGGTGCCCGCGGTCGGTGAACTGCCGGGCCATCTGGTGCGACCAGGTGGTCACGCCGCCGATCTCGTCGACGCTGTTGGAGACGATGAAGATGTCCCGGCTCACTTGCCGCTCCCGGTGAAGAACTTCTCGACGATCTGGCGGGCCGCGTCCCCGCGGTCGTACTCGCCGAACTCGGTGAGGAAACGCTGCCGCGCCTCCGCGTACTTGGCGTCCGCCTCCTCGAAGGCCGCCAGCGCCTGAAGGAGTTCGTCGGCGGTCGCCACCACCGGGCCCGGAGCCTTCTCCTTCAGGTCGAAGTACGTGCCGCGGATGTCGGTGGCGTACTTCTCGTAGTCGTACGCGAAGAACACCATCGGCCGGTCCAGGACCGCGTAGTCGAACATCACGGACGAGTAGTCGGTGATCAGCCCGTCGGCGAGGGCCAGCAGCGGGGTGATGTCGTGGTGCCGTGACACGTCGACGACCCGGCCGGCGACCGACGGCGGCAGCGAGACGCTGTTGAGGTAGTGGGTCCGCACCAGCAGCGTGAAGCGGTCGCCGAGCCGGTCCGCGAACTCCTCCACGTCGAAGGGGAAGGTGAAGCCCTCCACCGCGCCGTCCGCGCCCGCCCGGAAGGTCGGCGCGTACAGCAGCACCTTCTTGTCCGGGTCGATGCCGAGTTCCGTGGCGAGGGCGCCGCGGACCCGCTCGCCGCTGTCCACCTCGGCCCGGTGCGCCTCGACGAGGGCGTCGTTGCGCGGGTAGCCCGTGCGCAGCAGGACCTCGTCGCGCAGCCGGAAGCCCTTGGCGAGGGTGCGGGCGTCGTGTTCGGAGCGGATCAGGAAGTGGTCGAAGCGGTCGACGGCAGCCTGGAACCGGGCCTGCCCGGCCCGTCCCTGCGCCTTGGTGCGGGGCTCGTGGAAGCCCATCCGCTTGAGCGCGGAGCCGTGCCAGGTCTGGATGTACGTGGTGCCCGGGCGCTTGGCGAGGGCCAGCGGGAAGCCCTGGTTGTCGACCCAGAACTCGGCCTGGGCCAGGGCGCGCAGGTACTGCCAGCTCCAGCGCTTGACCAGGGTGGCCTCCTTCGGGAAGCCGGTGGGCCTGGCGCCCGCGTACGACCAGATCGCCTCGAAGGGCACGCCCTGGCGGACCATCTCCTCGTAGACGGCCTTCGGGCTGTCGCTGTACTGCTTGCCCATGTGGCTCTCGAAGACGACCGTGCCCTTCTTGATCGGCAGCTTCGAGAAGACCTCGTGGTAGATCTTCACCTTCTGCTCGCCGGAGCCCATGTTGCGGCGGGCCCGCAGCGCCTTGCGCAGGCCCCGCTTGACCACGCCGGCCGCCTTGCCCTGTATGGCGTTGTTGATCAGCGACTGGGTGCGGACGGCGGCGGCGCCCTCGGCGGTCAGGACGTAGGACAGGTTGCCCTTCTTGGTCATCTCCGCCGTGAAGCGGTCGGAGACCAGACGGGTCAGCCGCGGCCGGACGCGCAGCCGGGCCGCCGAGTCAAGGTCGAGTCCGCCGACCGAGACCCGGGTGATGATCCTCTCGCCGCCTGCGGTCAGCTTGAGGCGGACGTCCCAGACGGCGTCGATGATGCCGAGGGGCCGGACGGTGCCGCCGATGTCGGCGGTGGTGCGCCACTCGATCGTGTCACCTGCGTGTCGCATGGTTGCCACGGGGAAGCTGAAGGAGCGCACGCCGACCTGGCGGCGGGCCCGGAGCTCCAGCGTTGCCTTCAGCTCGGCGTCGTCGGCGATGCGGCCCAGCGGGTTCACCACGGTGCCGGACAGCGTGACGGTGCCGCGGCCGTCGTCCTCGTAGGAGGTGAGGCGGTTGCCCAGGGTGAGGGAGGGGAGCGGGGTGGTGTGGAAGCCCTGCTCGGTGACGTCCAGTATCCGGCGGGCCTCGTCGGCGTCGGGGCCGTCGATGTGCTGCGCGCACCAGTAGACGCGGCCGTCGCGCTCGGCGAGCGGGGAGGTCAGCCGACCCTTGTTGATCATGGCGTCGGCGGCCGGGAGCAGGTTGTCCCAGTCCTCCTTGCCCAGCAGGTACGCACAGATGGCCTGGAGGTGGGTGACGTGCTCGTACGCCTCCGGGTCGATGCCGGCGAGGTAGCCGTTGGCGAGGCCCGCGAACTCCTGGCGGTACTCGTCGCTCAGCAGCGGCAGGTCGCGCAGGTGCAGGACCAGGTCGTGCTTGAGGAACTTGGCGTCCTTCGCGGACTTGATGTCGGTGTGGCCCTTGGCCGCCAGCAGCTCGTCGACGCGCCGGTGGATCTCCATCCGGTGGACGAAGTTCGCGATCTCGTGGCGCCGGTTGCTGATCGACTTGGCCGCGGCCTTCTCGACCACGTTCCAGAAGTACACGTGGTTGGGGATCAGGGTGATCCGCCGGGCCGCCACGTACGCCTGCGCGGAGAACAGCAGGTCCTCGTAGTGGATGCCGACCGGGAACTCCAGGCCCTGCTCCAGCAGGAACGCGCGCCGGTAGCACTTGTTGGTGGAGAGGGTGTCGTAGACCAGCAGGTCCGGGAACTCGGTGATCGACTCCAGCGTGCGGGTGCGCGAGTAGATCCAGGGGTACCACTCGGTGGTCTTGCCCCACCGGTTGTCGAGGTGCACGCGTACGCACATGCCCGAGACCAGGTCGGAGCCGGTCCGCTCGGCGGCGGCCAGCATGTTGCGGCAGGCGTTGCGCTCCAGCACGTCGTCGCTGTCCAGGAACATCACGTACGTTCCGGTGGCCTGCTGGATGCCGTGGTTGCGCGGCGCACCGCAGCCGCCGCTGTTCTGCGGCAGCTGGAAGGCGCGCACCCTCCCCGGGTGCGCGGACTCGAGTTCCTGGGCGACCGCGAAGGAGCGGTCCTGGCTGCAGTCGTCGACGATCACGACCTCGACGCCCTGAAGTGTCTGGTCGAGAACCGACTGGACTGCTGTCGACAGACGCTCTGCGTCGTTGTAGACGATGACGACCACGGAGACGTCGGGCACGTGCACCTCGATCCCTTCGTTTCATTCCGCTCATTCCGCTTATCCCGTCAAAGCTACCGTGTGCCGCCCTCGGCTCAGGCAGGGCGACTCTCGGTCGCCCCTCGCCGTGCATACTTCTAAGGAAGAGGTGAGAGGCGGGTCCGGTCGCCGACAATCACCCGTTCGGATCCAGCAGGAAGTGTTCATGACCAAGCTGTCCGTAGTTGTCCCCTGCTACAACGAAGAAGCCGTCATCGACCGGTTCGACCTGGAGATCCGCAAGGTCCTGGACGCCCTCCCCGTCGAGTACGAGGTCTGCTACGTCGACGACGGAAGCCGCGACGGGACCCTCGACAAGCTCCGGAAGATCGCCGCGGAACACGGCGAACAGACCCGCTACGTCTCCTTCAGCCGCAATTTCGGCAAGGAGGCCGGCATGCTCGCCGGCCTGCGCGAGGCCACCGGCGACGCCGTCGTGATCATGGACGCCGACCTGCAGCACCCGCCGGAGCTCATCGCGACCATGCTGGAGCACTACCGGCAGGGCCACGACCAGATCATCGCCCGCCGCACGCGCGAGGGCGACAAGAAGGTGCGCTCCGCGCTCAGCCGCCTCTACTACCGGGGCGTCAACCGCTGGGTCGACGTGGAGCTCACCGACGGCGTCGGCGACTTCCGGATGCTGTCGCGCCCGGCCGTGGACGCCCTGCTGTCCCTGCCGGAGTACAACCGTTTCTCCAAGGGCCTGTTCTCCTGGATCGGCTTCGACACCGTCCACTTCGACTACCGCAACGCGCAGCGCGAGGCCGGCGAGACCAAGTGGAAGTTCGGCTCCCTGCTCAACTACGGCATGGACGGCCTGATCTCCTTCAACAACCGGCCGCTGCGGATCGGGATCTGGTTCGGCGTGTCGCTGGTCGCCCTGACCGGGCTGTACGCGCTGTGGATCACGATCATGGCGATCACCAACGGCGTGGACTCCCCGGGCTACGTCACCCTGGTGGCCATCATCACGGGCCTGGGCGGCGTGCAGCTGATCATGCTGGGCCTGGTCGGCGAGTACATCGGGCGCATCTACTACGAGACCAAGCGCCGGCCGCACTTCCTGGTGAAGGAGTCGCACGGCTCCGAACCCCTGCCGAGGGCCGCGGGCACCACCCCGGCGGCGGAGCCGACGATCGTGGAGCGCAGCGCCCGATGACCCGCAAGGAGCAGCTCGGCCAGGTATTCCGTTTCGCCCTCGTGGGCGGCGTCAACACCGGCACCTTCTTCGGCATCTACCTGCTCCTGCACCCGTGGATGCCGTACTTCGCCGCCTACTCGCTCGCCTTCGTGCTGGCCATGGTCGGCTCGTTCTTCATGAACACCTACTTCACCTACCGGACCCGGCCGACCTGGAAGAAGTTCCTGCTCTTCCCGCTGACGAACGTGACCAACTACGTCATCCAGTCCGCCGGCCTGTACGCCCTGGTGACCTGGGCCGGAATGGACACCCGGATCGCCCCGCTGGTCGCGGCGATCGTGGCCATCCCGTTCACCTTCCTGCTGTCCCGCAAGATCCTCGTGCCCGGCGCCGCCCGGGCCGCCGAGGAGGACGAGCGCCAGGGGCGGGCCAGGACCTCGTCCACGGTCTGAAACCCCTGAGCGGCTCCCGTCCGCCACCCCGTAGATTGAGGTGGCAGGCATTGACGGCAAGGGGCAAGGGGAAGAACGTGTCAGCGGCTAGGCAAGGTGTCGTGGACGCCCGCAGGATCGTGGTCAAGGTCGGCTCCTCCTCCCTGACCACCGCAGCCGGCGGACTCGACGCCGACCGGGTGGACGCGCTCGTCGACGTCCTGGCCAAGGCCCGCAGCGGCGGTGAGAAGGAGATCGTCCTGGTCTCCAGCGGAGCCATCGCCGCCGGACTCTCCCCGCTCGGCCTGCGCCGCCGCCCCAAGGACCTGGCCCGCCAGCAGGCCGCCGCCAGCGTCGGGCAGGGTCTGCTCGTCGCCCGCTACACCGCCTCCTTCGCGCGCTACGGCCTGCGCGTCGGCCAGGTGCTGCTCACCACCGACGACACCAGCCGGCGCGCCCACTACCGCAACGCGTACCGCACCCTCGACCAGCTGCTGGCCATGGGCGCCCTCCCGGTCGTCAACGAGAACGACACCGTCGCCACGGACGAGATCCGCTTCGGCGACAACGACCGGCTGGCCGCCCTCGTCGCCCACCTCGTCCGCGCGGACCTCCTGGTCCTGCTCTCCGACGTCGACGGCCTCTACGACGGCGACCCGTCCCAGCCCGGCACCACCCGCATCGAGGAGGTCCGCGGGCCCGAGGACATCGCGCACGTCTCCATCGGCAGCGCGGGCAAGGCGGGCGTGGGCACCGGCGGCATGGTCACCAAGGTCGAGGCGGCCCGGATCGCGGCCGCCGCCGGGATCCCGGTGGTGCTCACCTCCGCCAGCCAGGCCGCCGACGCCCTGGCGGGCCGGGGGACCGGCACCTTCTTCCACGCCACCGGGCGCCGCTCCGCCGACCGGCTGCTCTGGCTCCAGCACGCCTCGACCCCGCAGGGCCACCTGGTCCTCGACGACGGCGCGGTCAGGGCGGTCACCCAGCGCGGCAGCTCGCTGCTGCCCGCGGGCATCGCGGCCGTCGAGGGCGACTTCGTGGCCGGGGACCCGGTGGAGCTGCGCTCCGCCGACGGCCGCCCCGTGGCCCGGGGGCTCGTCAACTTCGACGCCAAGGAGCTCCCGCAGCTCCTCGGCCGCTCCACTCGCGAGCTCGCACGGGAACTCGGACCCGCGTACGAGCGGGAGGTCGTCCACCGTGACGATCTGGTCCTGCTCCAGGGCTGAGGTTCGGCAAAACCGCAGCGCGGCCGCCCGGGGACTGGTCAACTGTGAGGGGCGGAGCAGGCGGACACGCGTAGCGGAGACAGGAGGCGGCTGGTGAGACGAGCGCTGACCAGCGTCGGTCCGGGGGACGGTGACGGCGGCGGCCACGAGCACGAACAGGACCAGGCCTCGCGCCTGTGGCACGTCACCCTGAGCGTCTCCGGCAAGCCGGCCCCGCTGTCCGAGGTCCGGCGGGGACTGGAGCAACTGGCCCATGACCACCCGTTCCTCCTGACCAGCCGGTACGCCGACGACCACGCGGAGATCCGCTACTGGGAAGAGGCCCGCGACCTCCACGACGCGGCGGCGGTGGCCCTGCGCCTGTGGGGCGAGCACCGCTCCTCGGCGCAGCTGCCGCCGTGGGAGATCGTCGGCCTGGAGGTCATCGACCGCCCCACCTACCACCTGCGCGTCGCGGAGGGCTACGGCCCGCCCCCGGCCCACCCGGTGGGCGTCCACCCGTACTGACCTCGGAGCCCCGGCCCTTCCAGCCCTGCGTTTGAGGCGCGGGGGCTATGGGGCGGAGCCCCGGGCGGCTCCCCAGCCCGGGCGATGGAGGCGCGGGCTCCGGGGGCGGAGCCACGGGAAACGGAGAAAGGGCGGCGCGGGGAGACGGCTCCGCGCAGCGGCGTCCCCCGGAGTCCCGTCTCGCGGGATGGAAGCTCCGTCGGCCGGGCACGGGCAGGGGCTTACCCTGGCGACATGACCTCGCTCGACGACGCCACCGTCACCTCGCCCGTCCTGGCCACCGCGCACCGCGCCCGGACCGCCGCCGCGGCCATCGCCCCACTCCCGCGGTCCGCCAAGGACACGGCCCTGCTGGCGATCGCGGACGCGCTGGAGGCCCGTACCGCCGAGATCATCGCGGCCAACACCGTGGACACGGACAAGGCCCGCACGGCCGGCACGAGCGAGACCGTCATCGACCGCCTCACCCTGACCCCGGAGCGGATCGCCGCCATCGCCTCCGACGTACGGGACGTCGCCGCCCTCCCCGACCCCGTCGGCGAGGTCGTCCGCGGCAGCACCCTGCCCAACGGCATCGACCTGCGGCAGATCCGCGTCCCCCTCGGGGTCGTCGGCATCATCTACGAGGCCCGCCCCAACGTCACCGTCGACGCCGCGGCGCTCTGCCTCAAGTCCGGCAACGCCGTCCTCCTGCGCGGCAGCTCCTCCGCCTACGCCTCCAACACCGCCCTCGTCGCCATCCTCCGCGACGCCGTCGAGAGCACCGGGCTGCCCGCCGACGCGATCCAGCTCGTCCCCGGCGAGTCCCGCGACTCCGTCCGCGAGCTGATGCGCGCCCGCGGCGTTGTCGACGTCCTCATCCCGCGCGGCGGTGCCTCCCTCATCAGGACCGTGGTCGAGGAGTCCACCGTCCCGGTCATCGAGACCGGTACCGGCAACTGCCACGTCTACGTCGACGCCCAGGCCGACCTCGACATGGCCGTGGACATCCTCATCAACTCCAAGGCGCAGCGACCCTCCGTCTGCAACGCCGCCGAGACCCTCCTGGTCCACCGCGAGATCGCCGACGCCTTCCTGCCGCGCGCCCTCGACGCGCTCGCCGACGCCGGCGTCACCGTCCACGGCGACCCGGCCGTCCTGGCAGCCGCCGAGGGCACCAAGGCCACCGCCCTCCCCGCCACCGACGAGGACTGGGCCGCCGAGTACCTCTCCTACGACATCGCCGCGGCCGTCGTGGACTCCCTCGACGAGGCCGTCACCCACATCCGCCGCTGGACCTCCGGCCACACCGAGGCGATCGTCACCACCTCACAGGCCGCCGCCCGCCGCTTCACCCAGCTGGTCGACTCCACCACCGTCGCCGTGAATGCATCCACCCGGTTCACCGACGGTGGCCAGTTCGGTTTCGGTGCCGAGATCGGCATCTCCACGCAGAAGCTGCACGCCCGGGGCCCGATGGGGCTTCCCGAGCTCACCTCCACCAAGTACATCGTCACCGGCGACGGTCACGTTCGGTAGTCCCTCCGCCCACCCCGGGTGGCCGGAATTCGGCGTACACCCTGCCCAACGGTGCCCCCCAGGTCTACGCTGTTCCCGTGCCGGACGACGTGGGGGGCAAGCCGTTCCCGGACGACGGGGAGCCCGACGACGACCGCGGAGGCGCGGAAGAGTACTTCGCCTCCGTGGTGTTCGACGAGGACTTCGTCCGGAACGCCGAGATCCATGAACCGAGCGCCGCCGAGCGCCAGCGGGCGGCCGACCGGGCGCGCGCGGAGGCGGAAGCCGCCCGTGCCGTCCCCGGCGGCTGGACGGGCGACGACGACCACGACGGCTACGGCTACGGCCACCCCGACGGGTACGACGCCGACGAGTACGGCTGGGAGCACGGCGGCGACCACGAGCGGGGCCACGGCCACCCCGACGGCCCGTACGGGGCCTACGGCGGCAGCCTGCGTCCCTACCGGGGCCGCGCACCGTGGCTGCGCCCGGTCGCCTGGGTGCTCGCCTTCGTGATGGGCCTCGGCATGGTCGCGCTCGCCTTCAGTGCCGTCTACCGCAGTGCCGCGGGCGAAGCGGACCCCGCTCCCGCACCCGCCAGCACCCCCAGGCGTGAAGTCACCGGCGTCGGCGCGTTTACGTACCCCTCAGTACGCCAACCCTGAAGGTACGACCCCACTCGCGTCCGCCGGAGCTGGGGGCTTCTCTGAAGCGGGAACAGCGGGGAGAAGCGATGGCCGTGCCAGGAGATCCACCCAACGGCGCCCCCGACGGCACCGGCGGGGGCGACGACGACTTCCGGTCGGACGAGTTCCGGTCGGACGAGTACCGGTCCGTGGTGTTCGACGAGGAGTTCGTCCGTGCTGCCCGGCTCCAGGAGTACTCCGCCCAGGAACGCATGGGCGAGCACGCCCGGGCCGTGCGCAGCCGGTCCATATGGTCCAGCGGCTCCGCGCCCCGGACCAGCACCCCCGGCCGCGGCGCCCGGCAGGGCATGCTGCTCGTGCTGCTCATCGCCACGGCCTTCGCCGTCGCCGTCTACCTGGGGCTGCGCAACCCCTACCTGCCCCCGCCCGGCGGGCCCGCCCAGGCGCTCACCAGCACCGTGGTGCCGCTCGCGCCGGCCGCGGCCGTGCCCGGCGGGCTGCCGCCCGAGCTGTTCGCGAAGAGCCCCGCCGCCGACTACCGGGTCGGCGCGGCCGGCATCACCCTGCCCGCGGTGCGCCGCACGCACCACTTCACCGACGTCCAGGTCGTCACCGCGCTGTCCATCGCCAAGGACTACCTGGTGCAGTCCTCGCTGGACCCCGACGTCCTGGCCGGATCCGCCACCCGGCCCGTGCGCGTGCTGCTCGATCCCGACCAGCTGGCGCAGTTCGACCGCAGCATGACCTCGCCCTCCGGCGACGGCCGGCACGCGGTCACCGGCTGGCTGGTCCGCTTCGATCCCGCCGCCGTCATGGCCGACTCCCGGGTCCGGGTGAGCGGCACCCTCGCCTTCGAGGAGGTGGCCCAGGACGTCCTGGAGGTCACCACCGATCACACCTTCGTGTACGCCGTACGGCCGGCCACCGGGGCCCCGTCGGCGGCCGAGGGCGCGTCGCTCTTCACCGTCCGGCGCGAGCTGCGGATGCGCTTCGACCGCTACGACCTGAGCGCCCGCCGGCTGGAGCTGGCATCGGCCTATGTGATGGCCGGACCGCAGGACTGCTCCGCCGACCCGGCCGGGGGCTTCCGCCCGCTCCTGGCCGGGGCCGGCCCCACCACCGTGGGACCGGCCGCGAGCGACCCGTACGCCAGCGGCCATCCCCGGCGCTCGGCCGGGCTGTGCGGCGTACTGGCCCCCTCCGCGACTCCGGGCGCCCCGGTCAGCCCCGCCCCGTAGCGCCGCCCTTGCCCTCGGAGGCCGCGTCCGCGCCGGAGCCGCCTGCGGCGCCGGCGCCGGTGAACTTGTCACGGAGCCTGCCGCCCATGTCGGCCGCCCCGCCCGCGATGTCGCCCACCAGCTTGAACAGCGGGTCCTTGCTGGTGCGCACCGAGTCCGCGTAGTGCGCGGCCGACTCCCGGAAGGAGTCCGTGACCGAGGTGTCCTTGTCCTCTTCGCGGCGCGGGTAGTGGCCGTCCATGATCCGCTGGTAGTCCCGGCTCTGCGACCACTTCTTCAGCTCGGCCGCCCGGACCGTGGTGAAGGGGTGCGTGCGCGGCAGCATGTTGAGGATCTTCAGCACGGAATCCCGCAGGTCGCCGCCCTTCTCGTACTCGTCGGCCTGCTCCAGGAAGGCGTCCACGTTCATCTCGTGGAGGTGGTTGCCGCCCGCCAGCTTCATCAGGCCGCGCATCGAGGCCGTCACGTCCTGCCCCACCAGCAGTCCGGCCCGGTCGGCCGAGAGCTCCGACTTGCGGAACCACTCCCGCAGCGCGGTCACGAGCGTCATGATCGCCACGTTGCCCAGCGGGATCCACGCGACCTTGAGCGCCAGGTTCGTCAGGAACAGCAGGATCGTGCGGTACACCGAGTGCCCCGACAGCGCGTGACCCACCTCGTGGCCGACCACCGCCCGCATCTCCTCCTCGTCGAGCAGCTCGACGAGGCTCGTGGTCACCACGATGATCGGCTCGTCCAGCCCGATGCACATGGCATTGGGCCGCGGGTCCTGCTGCACGTACATCTGCGGGACCTTCTCCAGGTCCAGGATGTAACAGGCGTCGCGGAGCATCGCGTGCAGGTGCGGGAACTGCGTCTCGCCCACCCGCACCGAGTCCGACAGGAACAGCAGCCGCAGGCTCCGCTCCGGGAGGAGGCCGCTGAGGGCCTTGAAGACCGTGTCGAAGCCGCTCAGCTTGCGCAGCGCCACCAGGGCCGAACGGTCCGCCGGGTGTTCGTACGCCCGCGAGGAGATACCGGGGAACCTCCTGCGGTCCCGCGCCGGTACTTTCTCGAAACCCGTCTCCGTCATTGCGCCCTCCCCTGATTGACCTGCCAGACCATGCGTCTATCCTCTCCAACGCCTGAGTCGGCGCGAGCGTGCCCCGGGCACCCGCATACGATGTGAGCGAAGTCTCCGCCCGCTCCCCGACTCGATAGGTACCTGCCTGATGAGCCTCTCCTCCACCGCCCACAACCTGGTCGTCCTCGCCTCGGAGGGGGCCGAGCAGCACGGCGGCAACCACGACAGCCTCAACCCCTACGTGACCGGCGGCGCCGCCTTCATCATCCTGATGCTGATGCTCTGGGTCACCACGCGCCTGAACCGCGACCGCTAGTCGGACCGGTCCGCCGGGCCAGTAGGCTCTGCGCTCATGGGAGAGCAGGAGACGCCTACCGGTCCGGTCAAGCGCCGGCTCGGCGTGATGGGCGGGACATTCGACCCGATCCACCACGGACACCTGGTGGCCGCCAGCGAGGTGGCCGCCCTGTTCCACCTCGACGAGGTGGTGTTCGTGCCGACGGGCGAGCCGTGGCAGAAGTCCCAGCGGGCCGTCTCGCCCGCCGAGGACCGCTACCTGATGACGGTCATCGCCACGGCGTCGAACCCGCAGTTCTCGGTGAGCCGCATCGACATCGACCGCGGCGGGCCGACCTACACGATCGACACCCTGCGGGACCTGAAGGCGCTGAACGACGACGCCGACCTGTTCTTCATCACGGGCGCCGACGCGCTCGCCCAGATCCTGACCTGGCGGAACGCCGACGAGCTCTTCTCGCTCGCCCACTTCATCGGAGTCACCCGGCCGGGCCACGTGCTCACCGACGACGGGCTCCCCGAGGGCGGCGTCTCCCTGGTCGAGGTGCCCGCACTGGCGATCTCGTCCACGGACTGCCGCGCGCGGGTCGCCCAGGGGGATCCCGTCTGGTACCTGGTGCCGGACGGCGTGGTGCGCTACATCGACAAGCGTGAGCTGTACCGGGGAGCCTGAGCTTCCGGAGAGAGGGGCCCCGCGGTGAACGACCGACAGGATCCGTACGACCCGTACGCCGCCCACGAGCAGCAGCTCATCGGCTACGACGCGTACGGGCGGCCGGTGTACGGCCAGGCGCCCGCGCAGTCCGCCCCCCAGTACGAGCAGCAGGGCTACGGCTACGACTACCAGGACTACGGCCGGCAGCAGCAGCCGCAGCAGTACTACCAGCAGCAGCCGGCGGCCCAGGAGTACGGGCAGCAGGAGTACACCCAGGCGCCCTCCTACGGGTACGGCGCGCAGCAGAGCCCCCAGCAGGCCCCGCAGCAGACGCAGCAGCAGGCCCAGCAGTGGATCCCGCAGCAGACGGCGCCCCAGCCGGCGGCAGCCGAGCAGCCCGCCTCCCCGGCGGGCCGGCCGGCCGCCCAGGTCCCCGAGCCGCGCCGGCCCGAGGGCGGGTCCGAGGCGGGGCGGGACTACCGCACCGAGATGTTCGCCTTCATCGACCAGCCGGACGAGGACTCCGAGGACGTCATCGACTGGCTCAAGTTCACCGAGAGCCGCACCGAACGCCGCGAGGAGGCCCGCCGCCGCGGCCGCAACCGGGTGGTCGCGCTCATCGTCGTCCTGGCGGTGTTCGTCGTCGCAGGCCTCGGCTACCTCTGGTACGCGGGCAAGCTGCCGTTCCTCGACGGTCCCGGCGGGAAGAAGACCGCCGCCACCGCGGACGCCGGGGCGCAGAAGCGCGACATGATCGTCGTACACCTGCACAACACCAAGAAGGGCGGCACCTCCTCGGCGCTGCTCGTCGACAACGTCACCACCCAGCAGGGCGCCACCGTCCTGCTGCCGAACACCCTCGCCCTCACCGGCCAGGACGGGACCGTCACGGCACTCGGCAAGGCGGTCGGGGAGGGCGGTCTGGGCACCCGCGAGGCCCTCGACTCCGTGCTCGGCACCCGCATCGGCGGCACCTGGCGCCTGGACACACCTTTCCTGGAGAACCTGGTCGAGCTGGTCGGCGGCATCGAGGCCGACACCGACACCGCGGTCCCGGCCGACGACGCGGCCAGGACCCCGGCCGTGGCCCAGGGCCAGAAGCAGAGCCTGAGCGGCCCGATGGCCGTCGCGTACGCCACGTACCGCGCCCAGGGCGAACCGGAGGCCAAGCAGCTGGAGCGCACGGGCAAGGTGCTCCACGCGGTCCTGCGCAAGTTCCCCAGCGACCCGAAGGCGGGGGCGGTCACGGTCGAGAGCATCGGCCAGATCCTCGATCCCGCACTGAACGCGCAGACCCTGGGAACGATGCTGTCCAAGCTCGGCGCGCACGCCAAGGTGGGTGCGTACCGCACCGACCTCATCGCGGTGAAGCCGGACGGGACGCTCACGGACGACGCCAACAAGAAGGTCGTCAAGGAGGTGCTCGGCGGCTCCGCCGGCGCGGCGCAGCCCGGCGCCACCCCGCGCGTCGGTCTCAAGGACGCCTCCGGCGACGAGAAGACGCAGGTCGCGGCCAAGGCGGCGCTGATGAACGGCGGCTACGCCTTCGTGGACGGCGGCAAGGCCGACAAGACCGCGTCCGCCTCGCAGATCACCTACCAGGACGACGCCCAGCGCGACCGAGCGATCGAGGTCGCCAAGACGCTGGGGCTGCCGGAGACGGTCGTGAAGAAGGCCGAGAACGTCGTGAACGCCGACGTCGTGGTGATCCTCGGGAAGGACTACAAGGCCCCCTGACCGGGCCGCGGCCCGGCCGGCAGGGGTGTTCGCGCCCGCGCGGAACGTTCTGCGCGGGCGTCGTCGGCGGCACATGAGACCCTTGTAAGGATCTGCCCGCCAACCCGAAAGCATGGCCAGTGACCGCCACGGACCGCTCCATCGAGCTCATCACCACCGCTGCCCAGGCCGCGGCCGACCGGCTCGCGCACGACATCATCGCGTACGACGTCAGCGACGTGCTGTCGATCACCGACGCCTTCCTGCTCGCCTCGGCGCCCAACGACCGTCAGGTCAAGTCGATCGTCGACGAGATCGAGGAGCGCCTGCAGAAGGAGCTCGGCGCCAAGCCGGTGCGCCGGGAGGGCGACCGCGACGCCCGCTGGATCCTGCTCGACTACGTCGACATCGTCGTCCACGTCCAGCACAGCGAGGAGCGGGTCTTCTACGCGCTGGAGCGCCTGTGGAAGGACTGCCCCGAGATCGAGCTCCCCGAGGACGCCAAGCTCACCATCGGCAAGGCCGAGGAGCACGCCAAGCTGCGCGAGGCGGCGGGCGACGACGACCTGGACGGTGATCTGTTCTGAGCACGACCACCTCGGGCCGCTCCGGCCGGAAGATCGTCCTCTGGCGGCACGGCCAGACCTCGTGGAACCTGGAGCGGCGCTTCCAGGGCTCGACGGACATCGAGCTGACCGAGACGGGCCTGGCGCAGGCGCGCCGCTCGGCGCGGCTGCTCGCCTCGCTGAAGCCGGACGCCATCGTCGCGTCCGACCTGAAGCGTGCCGCTGCCACCGCGGCCGAGCTGGCCGCGGTCACGGGCCTGCCCGTGACGCACAGCGAGGCGCTGCGCGAGACGTACGCCGGCGACTGGCAGGGCCTGACGCACGAGGAGATCGTCGAGAAGTACGGCGAGCAGTACGCGGCGTGGAAGCGCGGCGAGCCGGTGCGCAGGGGCGGCGGTGAGCTGGAGACCGAGGTCGCCGACCGCGCCGGGCCCGTGGTGATGGACCACACCGACCGGCTGCCGGAGAACGGCACCCTCGTCGTGGTCAGCCACGGCGGCACCATCCGTACGACCATCGGCCGCCTGCTGGGCCTGGAGCCGCACTCCTGGGAGAGCCTGGGCGGGCTCTCCAACTGCTGCTGGTCCGTCCTCGGCGAGGGCGCACGCGGCTGGCGCCTGCTGGAGCACAACGCCGGCACCCTGCCGGAACCGGTGCTCGGCGACGACGACTGAACGGGCTCCCTGCCGCTTCCCACCGGGGCTCCGACCCGGATTTCACTTTCCGGCTGGTCACAGGCTAGAGTTCTTCTTGTTCGCAGCGAAGAACACCGGAGACGGGGGAAGCGCAGCGGAGAGCGGGGCTATAGCTCAGTTGGTAGAGCGCCTGCATGGCATGCAGGAGGTCAGGAGTTCAATTCTCCTTAGCTCCACAATCAGGATCCCGTCCCCAAGTGGGGGCGGGATCCTTGTTTTTGTACCCTTTGCGTTTGCTGACCTGGCCCGCACCGGCGTGGCAGAATCGGACGGCCGGAGGGGGAGTCGACGGCCCGACGCGGGAGGGAGTCGCGAACGGATGGGTGCACACCGGCGCCGGTGCGACTGGTGCAACAACGGGACGCCGATCGTGCGGGACATGGACCCGGTCAACCCCGACTACCAGTACTGGTGCGAGGAATGCGCGCGGGCGCTGATCATAAAAGGCGACCCGATCGAGACGTACCGGGAGCTGGAAGGGGAGCCGATCTACGGACGGCTGCTCGATGAGCACTGCACGCTCAAGCGGTTCTACCAGTTCGCGAGAGCGTGACAGATCGTCGCAAACCGGACATGGCCCGGGGTTGGTGGAAACCGATTTTTGGACCAGGGCCATGACCGTGTAATGTTTGGGACGTCGCCAAGGGGGACCAGCAAGGGAAACCGAAGCGGCAAGCAGGACAAGGGGCTATAGCTCAGTTGGTAGAGCGCCTGCATGGCATGCAGGAGGTCAGGAGTTCAATTCTCCTTAGCTCCACAGTCAAGAAGCGGGCCACCCGGATCGGGTGGCCCGCTTCTCGTTGTGTCACCGGGTGGAACGGCCGAGCGTCGGCGGGGGCCGCTGCGGTACCCTGACGCCATGCGTGCCGTACGCCTCCTGCTTACCGAGCCGCGCTGATCAGTACCGACTTCGAAACGGTCGGCCTCGGCGCGGCGCCCCCTCCTGTGTGAGGGGTTTTTTCGTTTGGACAGCAGAGACGGCAGAGACGATCGATGGAGCTTCAGGAATCATGAGCGAGACGAACACCCCGGCCCCCGAGGCGGCCGAGGCGCACCGTTACACGGCTGCCATGGCCGCCGACATCGAGGCACGCTGGCAGGACGTCTGGGACGCGCAGGGCACCTACGAGGCCCCGAACCCGACCGGTGACCTGGCCGGGGACCCGGCGGTCGTCGCGCGGCCCAAGAAGTTCATCATGGACATGTTCCCGTACCCGTCCGGTGCGGGCCTGCACGTCGGTCACCCGCTCGGGTACATCGCCACCGACGTGTACGCCCGCCACCAGCGGATGACCGGCCACAACGTCCTGCACACCCTGGGATTCGACGCCTTCGGCCTGCCGGCCGAGCAGTACGCCGTGCAGACCGGCACGCACCCGCGCGTGTCGACCGAGGCGAACATCGAGAACATGAAGATCCAGCTGCGCCGGCTGGGCCTGGGCCACGACAAGCGCCGGTCGTTCGCCACGATCGACCCGGACTACTACAAGTGGACCCAGTGGATCTTCCTGCAGATCTACAACTCCTGGTACGACGCGGACGCGAAGAAGGCCCGGCCGATCGCCGAGCTGGTCGCCGCCTTCGAGGACGGCTCCCGTGAGGTCCCCGGCGGCCGCGCCTGGGCCGGCCTGACCGCGGCCGAGCGGGCCGACGTGCTGAACGGCTTCCGGCTGGCCTACTCCTCCGACGCGCCCGTCAACTGGTGCCCCGGGCTGGGCACCGTACTGGCCAACGAGGAGGTCACCGCCGACGGCCGCTCCGAGCGCGGCAACTTCCCGGTCTTCAAGTCCAAGCTGAGCCAGTGGAACATGCGGATCACCGCGTACGCCGACCGGCTGCTGGACGACCTGGACGCGCTGGACTGGCCCGAGGCCATCAAGCTGCAGCAGCGCAACTGGATCGGCCGCAGCGAGGGCGCGCGCGTCGACTTCGCGCTGGGCGACGAGGCCATCACCGTCTTCACCACCCGCCCGGACACGCTGTTCGGCGCCACGTACATGGTGCTGGCGCCCGAGCACCCGCTGGTCGAGAAGTTCATCCCGGCCGCCTGGCCCGAGGGCACCCACGACGTGTGGACGGGCGGCCACGCCACCCCGGCCGAGGCCGTCACCGCCTACCGCAAGCAGGCCGCCTCGAAGTCGGACGTCGAGCGCCAGGCCGAGGCCAAGGACAAGACCGGTGTCTTCACCGGCGAGTACGCGGTCAACCCGGTCAGCGGCGACAAGGTCCCGGTCTTCATCGCCGACTACGTCCTGATGGGCTACGGCACTGGCGCGATCATGGCCGTTCCGGCCCACGACAGCCGGGACTTCGAGTTCGCGCGCGCCTTCGAGCTGCCGATGCGCTGCGTCGTGCAGCCGTCGGACGGCCGCGGCACCGACCCGGCCGAGTGGGACGACGCTTTCGCCTCGTACGACGCGAAGCTGATCAACTCCACGGGCGAGGGCATCTCGCTGGACGGCCTGGGCGTCGTCGAGGCGAAGGCCGCGATCACCGAGTGGCTGACCGAGCGCGGCATCGGTGAGGGGACGGTCAACTTCCGTCTGCGCGACTGGCTGTTCAGCCGCCAGCGGTACTGGGGCGAGCCCTTCCCGATCGTCTACGACGAGGACGGCGTCGCGCACCCCCTGCCCGAGTCGATGCTGCCGCTGGAGCTGCCGGAGGTCGAGGACTACTCGCCGCGCACCTTCGAGCCGGACGACGCGGACTCGCAGCCGGAGACCCCGCTGTCGCGCAAGGCCGACTGGGTCAACGTCGAGCTGGACCTGGGCGACGGCGTGAAGTCCTACCGGCGCGAGACCAACACCATGCCCAACTGGGCCGGTTCCTGCTGGTACGAGCTGCGCTACCTGGACCCGAACAACACCTCCGCGCTGGTCGACCCGGAGATCGAGCAGTACTGGATGGGCCCCCGCGAGGGCGCTCCGCACGGCGGTGTCGACCTGTACGTGGGCGGCGCCGAGCACGCGGTGCTGCACCTGCTGTACGCCCGCTTCTGGTCGAAGGTGCTGTTCGACCTGGGCCACGTGTCGTCGGCGGAGCCGTTCCACAAGCTGTTCAACCAGGGCATGATCCAGGCGTACGCCTACACCGACGAGCGCGGTGTGTACGTCCCGGCGGCCGAGGTCGAGGAGCGCGACGGTGCGTACTTCTACCAGGGCAAGCAGGTCAAGCGCGAGCACGGCAAGATGGGCAAGTCCCTGAAGAACGCCGTCACGCCCGACGAGATCTGCGAGGAGTACGGCGCCGACACGCTGCGCCTGTACGAGATGGCGATGGGCCCGCTGGACGTCTCCCGTCCGTGGGACACGCGCGCCGTGGTCGGCCAGTACCGGCTGCTGCAGCGCCTGTGGCGCAACATCGTGGACGAGGAGACCGGCGCGGTCACCGTCGTCGACGCCGAGCCCGCCGAGGACACCCTGCGCGCGCTGCACAAGGCCATCGACGGGGCGGGGGCCGATCTGGCGGGGCTGCGGTTCAACACCGCCATCGCCAAGATCACCGAGCTGAACAACACCCTGACGAAGGCGGGACGCCCGCTGGAGCGCTCCGTCGCCGAGCGGCTGGTCCTGCTGGTCGCCCCGCTGGCCCCGCACATCGCGGAGGAGCTGTGGCACCGGCTGGGCCACCGCGAGTCGGTGGTCCACCAGGACTTCCCCGTAGCGGACCCGGCGTACGTCGTGGACGAGACCGTGACGTGCGTGGTGCAGGTCAAGGGCAAGGTCAAGGCGCGCCTGGAGGTCCCGCCGACGATCACCGACGCCGACCTGGAGCAGCTGGCCGTGACCGACGCCGGTGTCGTCGCGGCGCTGGGCGGTGCGGAGATCCGCAAGGTGATCGTGCGCGCGCCTAAGCTGGTGAACATCGTGATCTGAGCCGCCGGAAGGCGCCACCCCTGAGTAGGGGAGATCCCGTACGGGCAGGTTGGGGGTTCGAATGGAACCCCTGGCCTGCCCGAGGCGTTTACCGTGGAGGGGAAGAGCCGACGCCTGGGGAAAGGGGCCGTTATGGAGGCCGCGTTGATCATCTTCGCGCTGATGTTGCTGATGGTCGTGGGCCTCGGCGCGTACCTCACGGTCAAGGCGGTGGGCGCGGCCAAGCGAGGTGTGGAGCGCACCGTCGTACAGGCGCGGCGCACGGTGGAGGACACCACGCTGCGCGCCAAGAGCTTCGGCCAGGTCGGAGTGGCGGGTGCGCTGGCGCAGCTGCGGCTCGACCTGCGGACGTCGATGCGCGCCACCCAGCAGGCACTGGCGGACGGGGCCCGGACGGACGCCTCGCTGCGGGAGTCCCTCGCGCTGTTCGAGCGGCTGAGCGCCCACGGGCACGAGCTCGACGGGGAGCTGAAGCGACTGGAGCAGGAGCCCGACAAGCAGCGCACGGCACAGCTCCTGCCGGACCTGCGGGAGCGCGCGGCCCAGATCATCCAGGCGGCGGACTCGCTGCGGTGGGCCGCCCGCGACCGGGCACGGCGCTTCGCGGAGGACGACCTGTCGCTGCTGTCGGAGCAGATCGAGATGGAGTCGGGCGCGCTGCGCGACTGGTCCAGCGAGCCGGTGGACGACCTGGCGGCGGCGGCCGCCGAGTGGGACGCGGCCCAGACCGCGCCGGCCCCGTCACCGACCACGACCTCGAAGCCGACCTCGAACCCGGCCTCGAAGCCTGCGCCCACGCCCCCGCCGGCGGCCGTGAACCCGCCGACACCGACGATGCAGTACCCCTGGCAGAAGGCCCCCCGCCCGGAAAGCGCCGGCTGAACGGGACCACTGCCCACGCCGGGGCCCCGGGAGAGCAGGGTCCGGGGACACACAACCCCTGAGGGTCCGGCGCGGCGCCCCGCGCACGGGGCGCTGCCCCGCGCGGAGGCCGGGGCAGGGTCCCGGGAGCGTTGCCCCGGGCTGGAGCCCCCGTTTCGGGAAGGGGCGCGGGAGAGCCCCGCAGGGGCCCCGACGAGAGCCGCCCGCCACGCGCTGCGTAGGCTCCTGCCCGCCCCCGGCGCCGGCCGTCACGGGCCGCCCCCGCGCCGGTGGGGGCCCCGGCTGCCGTCGCACCCCCGCGAGCGGTAACCTCCGCCTCATGTCCCGCCATGTCGCCATCGTCACCGATTCCACGGCCTACCTGCCCCGACCGGCCATGGCACGGCACGGAATCACCTCCGTCCCGCTCACCGTGGTGCTCGGCGGGGAGGCGCTCGAGGAAGGCACGGAGATCTCGGCGCGCAGCCTGGCCCTCGCCCTGCAGAAGCGCCGCTCGGTCACCACGTCCCGCCCCGGCCCCGAGGAGTTCGTACGGGCCTACCGGGCCGCCGCCGACGCCGGGGCGACCGGCATCGTCAGCCTGCACCTGTCCGCCGAGTTCTCGGGGACCTACGACGCCGCCGTGGTGGCCGCCAGGACCGCGCCCGTGCCCGTACGCGTCGTGGACACCGGCATGGTCGCGATGGCCCTCGGCTTCTGCGCGCTCGCCGCGGCCGAGGTCGCCGAGGCGGGCGGCGCCGTGGACGAGGCCGTGGCCGCGGCCGAGAAGCGGGCGGCGGACATGGCCGCCTACTTCTACGTCGACACCCTCGACTACCTGCGCCGCGGCGGCCGGATCGGGGCCGCGCAGGCCCTGCTCGGCTCGGCCCTGGCGGTGAAGCCGCTGCTGACCCTGGACGGCGGGCGGATCGAGATGCTGGAGAAGGTGCGCACGGCCTCCAAGGCCATCGCCCGCCTGGAGGAGCTGGCGGTCGAGCGCGCCGGTTCCGCCGACGTGGACGTGGCGGTGCACCACCTCGCGGCACCGGAGCGGGCCGAGAAGCTCGCGGAGCGGCTCCGCGAGCGGATCCCCGGCCTGGTCGAGCTGCACGTCAGCGAGGTCGGCGCGGTGATCGGCGCGCACACCGGGCCGGGGCTCCTCGCGGCGGTCGTCTCGCCCCGCTGATCACCGGAACGGGTGGCCCGGTTATCCACAACGGGGCGGTCGTCCACCGGAATTGAAGGGTCCGCACGGCGGTCGGGATCTGTCCCTACGGTCGTGCCATGACTCTTCGAACGCGTGCTTCCCGCACTTCCCGTACGTTCCGTCCGTCGGGTGCCACCAGTGGCCCGGGCCGTTCCCGCCTGTCCGACAGCCGCCTGCGCCACGGCGGTGGCCCGGGCAGGCGCCGCCACGGTCTCCGCGCCGCGCCCCCGCCTCCGCCCCTGCCTCCACCTCCGCATCCCGATCCGGGGGCGGACGCGGTGCGGCGCAGGGCCGAAGCGCTGCTCGGCGGCGGCCCGCCGCAGCAACCGCCGTCGGCCGCGGCGGATCCCCCGGCACCGCCCGGTGAAGCGGCCGAAGCCCTGCCCGTCGGCAGGGCGCGCAGGCTGGCGGTGCGGGAGCGGCTGCCGGTGTGGCTGCAGGCCCGGTGCGCGGTGGAGCCGCGCACGGTGGCAGCGGTCGGGGTGGTGCTGGTCGTCGCCGTGGGCCTGGCCGGGCAGCAGTACTGGTCGGCCAGGCCGCAGGAGGTGACCGCCCCGGCGCCGGCCGCCCCGCCGGTGCTGCCGGCGGGGGTCACCGCCTCGGCGGCGGCACCGGCCGCGGCGGGCGGCGGCGCGGGGCCCGCACGGATCGTCGTCGACGTCGGCGGCAAGGTCCGGGATCCCGGAGTCCGGCGGCTGCCGGCCGGTTCCCGGGTCGAGGACGCGCTCGCCGCCGCCGGGGGAGTGCGTCCGGGCACGGACACCACCGGGCTGAACCGGGCCCGGGTGCTGGTGGACGGCGAGCAGGTGCTGGTGGGGGTGACGGCGCAGCCGCCGCCGGGCGGGACCGCGGGCGCGCCGGCCGTCGCGCCGCTCAGCCTGGGCTCGGCCACCGTCGAGCAGTTGGACGGCCTGCCGGGGGTGGGCCCCGTCCTCGCCCAGCACATCGTGGACTTCCGCACCGCCCGCGGCGGCTTCCGCTCCGTGGAGGACCTCCGCCAGGTCAACGGCATCGGTGAGCGGCGCTTCGCCGACCTGCGCAAGCTGGTGCGGCCGTGAACCGCCCGGAGGGGGCGCGTCCGGCGGATCTGCGTCTCGCGGGGCCGGCCCTGGCCGCCTGGGCGGCGGCCGCCCTCGCCCTCGACGCACCCGTCGGGCGGACCGCCTTCGGCGCGGGGCTGGCGGCGGTCGGCGCGGGGCTCCTGATGCTGGTGCAGGCACGGCGCCCGGGGGCGCTGGGGAGGGCCGCCCCGGCCGTGGCGGCGGCCATGCTGTGCGCGGCCGCCGGAGCCGGTGTCGCGGGGCTCCAGGTGGCCGAGGCGCGGGCCGGGCCGGTCTCCGGGCTGGCGCGGGACCACGCCAGGGTCCTCGCGGAGCTCACCGTCGACTCCGACCCCAGGACCGCGCGGATGGGGAGCGGGCCGCCGGTGGTGGTGCTGGACGCGGTGGTGACCCGGGTGACCGGGCCCGACGGGGTGAGCACCCGGGTCGAGACCCCGGTGCGGGTGCTGGCCGTTCACCCGGGATGGGCCGGGCTCCTGCCCTCCACCCGCGTGACGGTGGTCGCCCGGCTGGCCCCGGCGCGGGACGGCGAGCGGGCCGTGGCGCTGCTCCGCCCGGGCGGTGACACGCCGCCGGGGGTGACCGGCGGCCCGGACGCCGCGCAGCGGCTGGCGGGCCGGCTGCGGGCCGGGCTGCGCGGGGCCACCGAAGGGCTCGCACCGGATGCGCGGGCGCTGCTGCCGGGACTGGTCGTCGGGGACACCTCCAGGGTTCCGCCCGACCTGCACGAGGCCTTCCGGGCCACCGATCTGCTCCACCTGCTGGCCGTCTCCGGGTCGAACCTGACCGTGGTGCTGTTCCTGCTCATCGGGCCCCCGGGCCGCGCGCAGCGGGCGGAGCGGCGCGGGCTGGCGCCCCGGCTCGGGCTCTCGCTGCGGACGACCGCCCTGTGCGGGGCGGGGCTGACCCTGGCGTTCGTGGTGGTGTGCCGGCCGGAGCCGAGCGTGCTGCGGGCAGCGGCCTGCGGAGCGGTCACCCTGCTGGCCATCGCCACCGGCCGGCGCAGGTCCCTGATCCCCGCGCTGGGAGCCGCGGTGCTGCTGCTGGTGCTCTTCGACCCGTGGCTGGCCCGCAGTTACGGCTTCCTGCTCTCGGTGCTGGCCACCGGGGCGCTGCTGACGCTCGCCCCCCGGTGGAGCGAGGCGCTGCGGCGGCGCGGGATGGGGCCCCGGCTCGCCGATGCCGTGGGCGCCGCCGCAGCCGCCCAGGCGGTGTGCGCGCCCGTGGTCGCCGTGCTCGCGGCCCGGGTCAGCCTGGTGGCGGTGCCCTGCAACCTGCTGGCCGAGCTGGCCGCCGGGCCGGCGACCGTCCTCGGCTTCGCCGCGCTGGCGGCGGCCCCGCTCTCGATGCCCGTCGCGCAGGTGCTCGCCCGGTGCGCCGGGGTGCCCGCGGGGTGGATCGCGGCCGTCGCACGGGCCGGGGCGGGTTTCCCCGGCGCGGAGCTGTCCTGGCCGGGCGGGCTCGCCGGCGGGCTGCTGCTGGCCGCGGTCACCCTGGCGGTGGTCGTCCTCGCTGCCCGGTGGGGGCGGCGTCGGTGGCTGTGCTGCGTGCTGGCGGTGCTGCTGCTCCTCGCCGTGCTGCGGCCGCCGCAGCTCACCCGTACGGTCACCGGCTGGCCTCCGCCCGACTGGAGCTACGTCCAGTGCGCCGTGGGACAGGGGGACGCGGCCGTCCTCTCCGTCGGGCCGGGGGAGGCGCTGGTGGTGGACGCCGGCCCGGATCCCGGGCCGGTGGACGAGTGCCTGCGCGAGCTGGGGGTGCGCCGGGTGCCGATGCTGCTGCTGACACACTTTCACGCCGACCACGTGGGAGGCCTGCAGGGCGTCCTGCGGGGCCGTTCCGTGGGGATGATCCAGGCCTCGGTGCTGGAAGAGCCGGCCGGGCAGGCCGAGTTCGTCCGCCGGGTCGCGGCGGCCGCCGGGGTGCCGGTCGTACGGGCCGTGCAGGGGGAGCGGCGCCGGGCCGGCCCCTTCGAATGGCAGGTGCTGTGGCCGCCGCCCGCCGGGTCGTACTTCGACGGGCCCAACGATGCGAGCGTCGTGCTGCTGGTGCGCGGCGCGGGGCTGACCCTGCTGCTGCTCGGTGACCTCGAACCGGCGGCGCAGGAGGCCCTCCTGAGGGAGCATCCGCAGCTCGGTCCGGTCGATGTCCTCAAGGTCGCCCACCACGGCTCGGCGCACCAGGATCCCGGGCTGCACGAACGGGTCCGGCCGCGTCTCGCGATTGTTCCCGTCGGTACAAAAAACCGCTACGGGCACCCCGCGCCGGGTACGCTCGCCCGCCTGCGGGCCGTGGGTGCGACGGTGCTGCGCACCGACACCGACGGTTCGATCGCGGTCGGTGGAACCGGTGTTCGGCTGCGTGCGTTTCCAGCCAGGGGACGGCGCATTCGATGCGGGCATACCGGGCGTGCCCGCTCTGTTTGCCCACAACCCGACAGCATGATCGAATGCCTCTTCGCCAGAACGGTCAAAGTCCACACTGCACGGGGGTGCACACGTCATGTTCGGTCGCCGACGGGGGATGGAGTCGGCCGGAAGTTCCAGCCCTCAGACATCCGCGACGCTGACGCTGCCGCCGACGGCGCGTCTGCTCAGCTGCCGAGTCCTCGACACGGTCCACCGGCCCATCCGGCAGGCCGCGTTCGAGGTGACGGATCCGATCGGCCGCCGGATCGTCAGCGGCGAGACCGATCCGTTCGGCGGCTTCACGGCCGCTGTCCCCGAAGGGGAGTACCGGCTCTCCGTCATCGCCGAGGGGTACACGCCCTTCCACGGGGTCACGCTCGTGGGAGATCCGGCGCAGCCCGGTACGGGGGAGATCATCCTCGACGCCGTGGAGCCGCCGGTCCTGCCGCAGCCCGGCCACTGGGAGCTCGACCCGGCGCATTCGTCCATCGGCTTCACGGCCCGGCACATCGGCATGGCCCGGATCAACGGACGGTTCAACACGTTCGCCGGGGCGGTGCGGATAGCCGACCGCATGGAGGAGTCCTCCATGCGCGTGATCATCGACGCGGCGAGCATCGACACCGGGCTGCGGCTGCGCGACGACCACCTGCGGTCGGGGGACTTCCTGGACGCGGTCCGCCACCCCACGGTGGAGTTCTACAGCGAACGGTTCATCCACCGCACCGGCAGCCGCTGGGCCGTCGCGGGCGCCCTGACGCTCCACGGGGTGAGCCGGTCCGTGACCCTGGACACCCAGTACCTGGGTCTCGGAACGGGCATGGAGGGCGAGGTGCGGGCGGCCTGCCGGGCCACCGCCGAACTGCACCGCGAGGACTTCACCCTCAACTGGCAGTCGATGCTGGCGCACGGGATCGCCGCGATCGGTTCGAGCGTGGACGTGACGCTGGACGTCCAGATCGTGCACAAGGCCTGACCCCGGACGGGCTCAGGGGGCTTCCAGCCAGCCTTCGTACTCGGCGGCGAGGCCGTCCAGGGCGGTCGAGTCGAGCCGGTCCTGCGGATCCTCGACGACGACCAGCCACTGGGCGTCCTCGGCGTCGTCCTCGCCGGCCAGCGCGTCGCGGACCAACTGCGGTTCCTCCGGCAGGCCGAAGCGGTCCACGGCCTCCTGCGCCACCTCCTCGGCGGCGTCGCGGTCGGGCAGGACGAGTACATGTCGCACGTTCACCCGCCCATTGTCGGACACCGGGTGGAGGGGGCCGGGGCGCGGGGGGCTGTCAGTGCGACGTGGGATGCTGGGGGCGATGGCCACCAGGAAGAATTCCACCGACGATCCGCTTGCCCCGATCACCCTCGCGGTGGGGCAGGAGGAGCTGCTGCTCGACCGCGCCGTGCGGGAGGTGGTGGCGGCCGCCCGTGCCGCCGACGCCGAGACCGACGTCCGCGACCTCACCTCCGACCAGCTCCAGCCCGGCACGCTCGCCGAGCTTGCGAGCCCCTCGCTCTTCTCCGAGCGCAAGGTGCTCGTCGTGCGCAACGCGCAGGACCTGTCCGCCGACACGGTCAAGGAGGTCAAGGCCTACCTCGCCGCGCCCTACGAGGAGATCGCGCTGGTCCTCCTCCACGCGGGCGGCGTCAAGGGCAAGGGCCTGCTGGACGCGGCGCGCAAGGCGGGCGCCCGGGAGATCGCCTGCCCGAAGATGACGAAGGCGGCGGACCGGCTCGCGTTCGTACGGGGGGAGTTCCGCACGCTGGGCCGGTCGGCGACCCCGGAGGCGTGCCAGAGCCTGGTCGACGCGATCGGCAGCGACCTGCGGGAGCTGGCGAGTGCCGCGGCGCAGCTGTGCGCGGACGTCGAGGGAACCATCGACGAAGCCGTCGTCGGCCGCTACTACACGGGCCGGGCCGAGGCCTCCAGCTTCACGGTCGCCGACCGGGCGGTCGAGGGGCGTGCGGCGGAGGCCCTGGAGGCCCTGCGCTGGTCCCTGGCCACCGGCGTGGCCCCGGTCCTGATCACCAGTGCCCTGGCGCAGGCGGTCCGGGCGATCGGCAAGCTCGCCTCCGCCCCGCGCGGCGCCCGGCCCGGGGACCTCGCCCGGGACCTCGGCATGCCGCCGTGGAAGATCGACCGGGTCCGCCAGCAGATGCGGGGCTGGTCGGCGGACGGCGTCGCGGACGCGCTGCGCGCCGTGGCCGCCGCCGACGCGGGGGTCAAGGGCGGCGGCGACGATCCGGAGTACGCCCTGGAGAAGGCGGTCGTCGCGGTCGCCCGCGCCGCCCGCCCCCAGCGCCGCTGATCCCTGCACACCGCTGATCCCGGGCAAATCGAAGGCCCCGGTCGCCGTCCTGGGGAAGGACGGCGACCGGGGCCTCCGGTCACTGCTTGTGCGCCGCACCCGCGTGGCGAACGCTTCGTGTGCGGAGCGGGGTGCCGGTCAGGAGCGGGAGAGAGGGCCCACTGGGTCCCTTCCGGCGATCACATCGAGTGCGGAACTCAGATGGCGGCAACCTTGGAGGCCAGCGCCGACTTCTTGTTGGCGGCGGCGTTCTTGTGGATGACACCCTTCGAGACGGCCTTGTCCAGCTTCTTGGAAGCCAGACGGGCCGCAGCGGTGGCCTTCTCCGCGTCGCCGGCGAGGATGGCCTCGTTGGCCTTGCGGATGAAGGTGCGCAGCTCGGACTTGACCGACTTGTTGCGAAGGCGAGCCTTCTCGTTGGTCTTGTTCCGCTTGATCTGGGACTTGATGTTCGCCACGAAAGAGCCTTTTCAGGTTCAGAGGTTGATCTTCGGATTGTGTCTCGACGGCTGAGAGGGCACACGAGACACAGCTGCCCAGGCTACCAGGCACGCTCCCGGCGGCCCAAACCGAGCGCACTGCCCCGTCCATGGGACCATGGGAGCCTGCGTATGGACCGACATCGCGCCGCCGAGAGCGACCGGAGCCGGACCGTCCGCTGCGACCGACGCTCCGATAACGCTTCCGACTGCGACCCGAGAATCAGGACACTGCGTGCCCGCGATCCCCAGCCACGTGCCCGAGCCGAGCCGTACCGACCCGGCGCTGATCCGCAACTTCTGCATCATCGCGCACATCGACCACGGCAAGTCGACCCTTGCCGACCGGATGCTCCAGCTCACCGGTGTCGTCGATCAGCGGCAGATGCGCGCCCAGTACCTCGACCGCATGGACATCGAGCGTGAGCGCGGCATCACGATCAAGTCCCAGGCGGTGCGACTGCCCTGGGCGCCCACCACGGGCGAGGGTCAGGGCAGCACCCACATCCTCAACATGATCGACACCCCCGGGCACGTCGACTTCACCTACGAGGTCTCGCGCTCCCTCGCCGCGTGCGAGGGCACGATCCTCCTGGTGGACGCCGCCCAGGGCATCGAGGCGCAGACCCTCGCCAACCTGTACCTGGCGATGGAGAACGACCTCGCGATCGTTCCCGTCCTCAACAAGATCGACCTGCCGGCCGCCCAGCCGGAGAAGTTCGCCGAGGAGCTCGCGAACCTGGTCGGCTGCGACCCCGACGACGTGCTGCGCGTCTCGGCCAAGACCGGCATGGGCGTCGACGCCCTGCTGGACAAGGTCGTCGCCACCGTCCCGGCCCCGGTGGGCGTGAAGGACGCCCCCGCCCGTGCGATGATCTTCGACTCGGTCTACGACTCGTACCGCGGCGTCGTGACGTACGTCCGTGTGGTCGACGGGCAGCTGAACAAGCGCGAGCGCATCAGGATGATGTCCACGGGCGCCACCCACGAGCTGCTGGAGATCGGTGTCTCCTCCCCGGAGATGACCCCGGCCGACGGCATCGGCGTCGGCGAGGTGGGCTACATCATCACCGGCGTGAAGGACGTCCGTCAGTCCAAGGTCGGTGACACCATCACCAGCCTGACCAACGGCGCGACCGAGGCCCTCGGCGGCTACAAGGACCCGAAGCCGATGGTCTTCTCGGGCCTCTACCCGCTCGACGGCTCGGACTACCCGGACCTGCGCGAGGCCCTGGACAAGCTCCAGCTCAACGACGCCGCGCTGGTCTACGAGCCCGAGACCTCGGCGGCCCTCGGCTTCGGCTTCCGCGTCGGCTTCCTCGGCCTGCTCCACCTGGACGTGGTCCGCGAGCGCCTGGAGCGCGAGTTCGGCCTCGACCTGATCGCCACCGCGCCGAACGTGGTCTACCGGGTGGTCCTGGAGGACGGCAAGGAAGTCACCGTCACCAACCCGAGCGAGTTCCCCGAAGGCAAGATCAAGGACGTCTTCGAGCCGGTCGTCCGGGCCACCGTGCTCGCCCCGACCGAGTTCATCGGGGCGATCATGGAGCTGTGCCAGCAGCGCCGCGGCACGCTCCTGGGCATGGACTACCTCTCCGAGGACCGCGTCGAGATCCGCTACACCCTCCCGCTCGCCGAGATCGTCTTCGACTTCTTCGACCAGCTGAAGTCCAAGACCCGCGGCTACGCCTCCCTCGACTACGAGCCCACCGGCGAGCAGGCCTCCAGCCTGGTCAAGGTCGACATCCTGCTGCACGGCGACAAGGTCGACGCCTTCTCGGCCGTCTGCCACAAGGACGCCGCCTACGCCTACGGCGTGCGCCTCGTCGCCAAGCTGCGCGAGCTGATCCCGCGGCAGGCCTTCGAGGTGCCGGTCCAGGCCGCCATCGGCTCCCGCGTCATCGCCCGCGAGACCATCCGCGCCATCCGCAAGGACGTCCTCGCGAAGTGCTACGGCGGTGACATCTCCCGTAAGCGGAAGCTGCTGGAGAAGCAGAAGGAAGGCAAGAAGCGCATGAAGATGGTCGGCTCCGTGGAGGTCCCGCAGGAGGCCTTCATCGCCGTCCTCTCCAGTGACGAGTCCGGCGGCAAGAAGAAGTAGCCACCTGTCCGTCACCCGGCGTACACAGGCCCCCGCGCACAAGTGCGGGGGCCTGTTTCGTTATGAACCGGCCGCTCGTCAGCTCTTACGCGGGCGGCGGACGCGCTCTAGTCTGATCACTGCTCGACGGTTACTCGCCAGTTCAGAAAGTCAACGGCTGCAAACCCGCCAGTCCCAAGCGCCCCCAGCGCCCCACGCCCACGCGCTGTCGCGTGGATCGGTCCGGAGGATGTCGTGAGCGACACACAGACCTATCTCGAGAACCGCCCGCCCACCGTGGCGGTGCTCTTCCGTGAGCGCGTCGCCGCGACGCCGAACGACGAGGCCTACCGGTATCCGGTGCCAGCGACCGACGGCGGGGGCGGCACCGACGACTGGAAGTCGCTGAGCTGGCGCCAGGCGGCCGAGCGGGTCTACGCCATCGCCGCCGGAATGATCTCCCTCGGCCTCAAAACGGAAGAGCGCGTCGCGCTCGCCTCCAACACCAGGGTCGAGTGGATCCTGTCCGACCTCGGTGTGATGTGCGCCGGCGGCGCGGTCACCACGATCTACCCCAGCACCAACGCGGACGAGTCGGCGTTCATCCTCGCGGACTCCGAGAGCCGGGTGCTCATCGCCGAGGACGCCGCGCAGCTGGCGAAGGCGCGCGAACGGCGGGCCGACCTGCCGCACCTGCACCACGTCGTGGTGATGGAAGCCGCCGACGCGGTGCCCGCCGAAGGCGACCCGGAAGGCTGGGTGCTCTCGCTCGCCGACCTGGAGGCGAGAGGCCGTGAATACCTCGCCAAGCACCCGGAGGCGGTCGACGAGCGCATCGCGTCCATCACCTCCGAGCAGCTCGCCACCCTCATCTACACCTCCGGCACCACGGGCCGCCCCAAGGGCGTCCGGCTGCTGCACGACAACTGGTCGTACCTGGCCAAGGCCATGGTCGCCACCGGGCTGATCGGCAAGGAGGACGTCCAGTACCTGTGGCTGCCGCTGGCCCACGTCTTCGGCAAGGTCCTGACCTCCGGGCAGATCGAAGCCGGGCACGTCACCGCGGTCGACGGCCGCATCGACAAGATCATCGAGAACCTGCCGGTCGTGCAGCCGACCTACATGGCGGCCGTCCCGCGCATCTTCGAGAAGGTCTACAACGGCGTGGCCGCCAAGGCCCGGGCCGGCGGCGGCGCCAAGTACAAGATCTTCCAGTGGTCGGTCGGCGTCGCCCGCGAGTACGCCAAGGTCACGCAGGACAACTTCCGGCGCACCGGGCGGGCCACCGCCCCCTTCGGCCTGACCACCAAGCACAAGGTCGCCGACGCGCTCGTCTACTCCAAGCTCCGTGACGCCTTCGGCGGCAGGCTGCGTGCCGCCGTCTCCGGCGCGTCCGCCCTGGCCCCCGAGATCGGCTTCTTCTTCTCCGGCGCGGGCGTCCACATCCTGGAGGGCTACGGACTGACCGAGTCCAGCGCGGCCTCCTTCGTCAACCCCGGCGAGGCCTACCGCACCGGCACGGTCGGCAAGCCGCTCCCCGGCACCGAGGTACGCATCGCCGACGACGGCGAGGTCCTGCTGCGCGGCCCCGGCATCATGCAGGGCTACCACAAGCAGCCGGACAAGACCGCCGAGGTCCTGGAGCCCGACGGCTGGCTGCACACCGGTGACATCGGAGAGCTGTCGGCCGACGGCTACCTGCGCATCACCGACCGCAAGAAGGACCTGATCAAGACCTCGGGCGGCAAGTACGTCGCCCCGGCGGAGATCGAGGGCCAGTTCAAGGCGATCTGCCCGTACGTGTCGACCATCGTCGTGCACGGCGCCGACCGGAACTTCTGCACGGCGCTGATCGCGCTCGACGAGCCGTCGATCCTGACCTGGGCGGCCGAGAACGGGCTGGAGGGCAGGACCTACAAGGAGGTCCTGGCCGCGCCCGAGACCGACCGGCTGATCGAGACCTACGTCCAGACCCTGAACGAGGGCCTCCAGCGCTGGCAGACGGTCAAGAAGTTCCGGATCCTGCCGCGCGACCTGGACGTCGAGCACGGCGACCTCACCCCCAGCCTCAAGCTGAAGCGCCCGGTGGTCGAGCGTGAGTTCAAGCACCTGATCGACGAGATGTACGAGGGCGCCCGCGAGGCGTAGCGCCTGCCGCGGGCCGTGCGGGGCGGGGCCGTGGCCCGCCCCGCACGGCCCTCCCGGCCCTTCCGCCCGGGGCCCCGTACCCCGAAGAGCGGGGCGGAGCCCGGTGGCCGGTGCGGGATGATGGGGGTATGCCTTCCGCACTCCCCGACGGTGAACCCATGCCCGAAGACGGCTCGCTGCCGTCGCATGCCCTGGCGGGCGCGGGAGAGCGGCCGCTCGGGTTCTACCTGCACGTCCCGTACTGCGCCACGCGCTGCGGGTACTGCGACTTCAACACCTACACGGCCACCGAGCTGCGGGGCACCGGAGGCGTGCTCGCCTCCCGGGAGAACTACGCCGACACCCTGATCGACGAGGTCCGGCTCGCCCGGAAGGTGCTCGGCGACGACCCGAGGGCCGTCCGCACCGTCTTCGTCGGTGGCGGCACGCCGACCCTGCTGCCCGCCGCCGACCTGGTACGGATGCTCGCGGCGATCCGGGACGAGTTCGGCCTGGCCGACGACGCCGAGATCACGACGGAGGCCAACCCGGAGTCCGTGGACCCGGCCTACCTGGCCGAGCTGCGCGCCGGGGGCTTCAACCGGATCTCCTTCGGCATGCAGAGCGCCAAGCAGCACGTCCTGAAGGTCCTGGACCGCACCCACACCCCCGGGCGCCCCGAGGCGTGCGTGGCGGAGGCCCGCGCGGCGGGCTTCGAGCACGTCAACCTCGACCTGATCTACGGGACGCCGGGCGAGACGGACCAGGACTGGCGGGACTCCCTCGCCGCCGCCCTCGGGGCCGGCCCGGACCACGTCAGCGCCTACGCGCTGATCGTTGAGGAGGGCACGCAGCTGGCCCGCCGGATCCGTCGCGGCGAGGTTCCCATGACCGACGACGACGTCCACGCCGACCGCTACCTGATCGCGGACGAGGTCATGGCCCAGGCCGGGTACTCCTGGTACGAGGTGTCGAACTGGGCCACCTCGGAGGCCGGGCGCTGCCTCCACAACGAGCTGTACTGGCGCGGCGCCGACTGGTGGGGCGCCGGACCGGGCGCGCACTCGCACGTGGGCGGGGTGCGCTGGTGGAACGTCAAGCACCCCGGCGCCTACGCCGCCGCGCTCGCGGAGGGGCGCTCCCCGGGTGCCGGGCGTGAACTCCTCTCGGACGAGGACCGCCGCGTGGAGCGGATCCTGCTGGAGCTGCGCCTCGTGGACGGGGTCCCGCTGTCCCTGCTCGCCCCGGCCGGCCTCGCGGCGTCCCGTAAGGCCCTCTCGGACGGCCTCCTGGAGTCCGCGCCCTACGAGGCCGGGAGGGCCGTGCTGACCCTGCGCGGACGGCTGCTGGCCGACGCGGTGGTCCGCGACCTGGTCGACTGATCACCTGGTGGGGTGAATACCCGGGGATCTCTGTCCGGACTGCCTACGCTGTCCCTGGGCGGCCGCCGGCAGTACGCGGCGGATGCGGAGGACCACGACTTCGGAACCTTCGGGGGCGTCAGGCCCCACCGTCACCCGTGACGAAGTCGATGAGCTCCTCCACGCGGCCCAGCAGGGTCGGCTCCAGGTCCTTGTAGGACGTCACCCGGGACAGGATGTGCTGCCAGGCGGCCCCGGTGTTCTCCGGCCAGCCCAGGGCCCGGCAGACGCCCGTCTTCCAGTCCTGGCCGCGCGGGACCACCGGCCAGGCGGGGATGCCCAGCGCCGACGGCTTCACCGCCTGCCAGACGTCCACGTACGGGTGGCCCACCACCAGTACGTCCGGTGAGGTCGCGCCGACCGAGGCCGCGATACGGGACTCCTTGGAGCCCGGCACTAGATGGTCCACCAGCACCCCCAGCCGGGCGTCCGGAGCCGGCCCGAACTCCGCCACCACCGCGGGCAGGTCGTCGACGCCCTCCAGGTACTCGACCACCACGCCCTCGATGCGCAGGTCGTCGCCCCAGACCCGCTCCACCAGCTCGGCGTCGTGCCGGCCCTCGACGTAGATCCGGCCCGCCCGGGCCACCCGCGCCCGGGCTCCCGGGACGGCGATCGACCCCGAGGCCGTACGGGCCGGCGCCGACGGGCCCCTGGACGGTCGGACCAGGGTGACCACCGCGCCGTCCAGCAGGAAGCCCCGCGGCTCCATCGGGAACACCCGGCGCTTGCCGAAGCGGTCCTCCAGGGTCACCGTGCCCGCCTCGCAGGCCACCACCGCGCCGCAGAAGTCCGTACCCGCCACCTCGACGACCAGGTCCGGTTCGGCGGCGACGTCGGGGACGGCCTTGGGCCGCTTCCACTGCGGGGTCAGGTCGGGGGAGTACTCGCGCATCCGGCCGACACTAGGAGAGCCGAACGCGTCCCGCCTACGACACGCCGGAACGGGCCGCGAGTGTGGCGCGTTGCGCACGCACGAACTCCGCGGTGACCACCGCTCCGTGACCGGGCACGTACAAGGCGTCCTCACCGCCCAGTGACAGCAGCCGGTCCAGGGCGGCGGGCCACTGCCGGGGCATCGCGTCCGGGCCCGCCATCGGCTCACCCGACTCCTCGACCAGGTCCCCGCAGAACACCGTCTCGCGGTCGCCCGGGACGAAGACGGCCAGGTCGTGCCCGGTGTGGCCGGGCCCCACGTTGGCCAGCAGCACCTGCACCCCGCCCAGGTCCAGCGTCCACTCGCCCGACACCTGATGGCCGGGCAGCACCAGCCGCGCCACGGCCTCGGCCGCCTCCGCCTCGGCGAGCCCGTGCCGCACCGCGTCCCCCCGCAGCTCCTCGCGGTCCGCGGCGAGCAGCGCGGCCAGGCCGACCGCGCCGTACACCTCGGCCCCCGGGAAGGCGGCCGCACCCAGGATGTGATCGAAATGGCCGTGCGTGAATGCGATATGGGTCACGCTCCGGCCCGTCAGCCGCTCGGCCTCGGCCCGCACCCCGGCGCCCTCGCGCACGCACGACCCGGGGTCGATCAGGAGTACGGACTCGTCCCCCACCACCAGCCCCACCGTGCAGTCCCACACCGGCAGACGCCGTCGGCCGGCCCGTCCGGTGAGCCGTTCCCAGCCCGCCTCTTCCCATCGCACGTCCATGCCGCGACGCTACCCTGGCGGGCCTCCCTTGCCATGGTCTTACTACCCGGCCGTACACTGAGCGGGGGCTCTCTGGCACTCGAACCCACAGAGTGCCAACGAACGTCAGAACACGGCAGAACACGGCAACGGATCACGCTGGAGGTGTGCGCGATGCTCAGTGAACGCAGACTCGAAGTGCTGCGCGCCATCGTCCAGGACTACGTCGGGACGGAGGAGCCGGTCGGCTCCAAGGCGCTCACCGAGCGGCACCGACTCGGCGTCTCGCCCGCCACCGTGCGCAACGACATGGCCGTGCTGGAGGAAGAGGGCTACATCGCCCAGCCCCACACCAGCGCCGGCCGGATCCCCACCGACAAGGGCTACCGCCTCTTCGTCGACAAGCTGGCGGGGGTCAAGCCGCTGTCCACCCCCGAGCGACGGGCCATCCAGAACTTCCTCGACGGCGCCGTCGACCTCGACGACGTCGTCGGCCGCACGGTGCGGCTGCTCGCGCAGCTCACCCGGCAGGTGGCGGTCGTCCAGTACCCGAGCCTGACCCGGTCGACCGTCCGGCACGTGGAGCTGCTCTCGCTCGCCCCGGCGCGCCTGATGCTGGTACTGATCACGGACACCGGACGCGTCGAGCAGCGGCTCGTCGACTGCCCGAGCCCCTTCGGCGAGGCCTCGCTGGCGGACCTGCGGGCCCGGCTCAACAGCAGGGTCGTCGGCCGTCGCTTCACCGACGTGCCCCCGCTCGTCCAGGACCTGCCGGAGTCCTTCGAGGCGGACGACCGCGGCACGGTCTCCACCGTGCTGTCGACCCTCCTCGAAACGCTGGTGGAGGAGGCGGAGGAGCGGCTGATGATCGGCGGTACCGCCAATCTCACCCGCTTCGGACACGATTTCCCCCTGACGATCAGGCCGGTGCTGGAGGCGCTGGAGGAGCAGGTCGTGCTCCTCAAGCTGCTCGGCGAGGCCAACGAGTCGGGGATGGCCGTAAGGATCGGGCACGAGAACGCCTACGAGGGGCTCAACTCCACGTCGGTCGTCTCGGTCGGTTACGGTTCGGGCGGCGAAACGGTCGCCAAACTCGGCGTGGTCGGACCGACCCGCATGGACTACCCCGGAACGATGGGAGCGGTACGCGCAGTGGCACGTTACGTCGGACAGATCCTGGCGGAGTCGTAAGTGGCCACGGACTACTACGCCGTTCTCGGCGTGCGCCGCGACGCATCGCAGGACGAGATCAAGAAGGCCTTCCGGCGCCTCGCGCGTGAACTCCACCCGGACGTGAATCCGGACCCGAAGACGCAGGAGCGCTTCAAGGAGATCAACGCGGCCTACGAGGTGCTCTCGGACCCGCAGAAGAAGCAGGTCTACGACCTCGGCGGCGACCCGCTGTCCGCCTCCGGCGGTGGCGGCGGAGCCGGCGGCTTCGGCGCGGGCGGCTTCGGCAACTTCTCCGACATCATGGACGCCTTCTTCGGCCAGGCCTCGCAGCGCGGCCCGCGCTCGCGGACCCGGCGCGGCCAGGACGCCATGATCCGCCTCGACCTGGAGCTGGACGAGGCGGCCTTCGGGACCACCAAGGACATCCAGGTCGACACGGCCGTCGTCTGCACCACCTGCTCCGGCGAGGGTGCCGCCCCCGGCACCTCGGCGCAGACGTGTGACATGTGCCGCGGCCGCGGTGAGGTCTCGCAGGTCACCCGGTCCTTCCTGGGCCAGGTCATGACCTCGCGCCCCTGCCCGCAGTGCCAGGGCTTCGGCACCGTCGTCCCGACACCGTGCCACGAGTGCGCGGGCGACGGCCGGGTCCGCTCCCGCCGCAGCCTCACGGTCAAGATCCCGGCCGGTGTCGAGAACGGCACCCGGATCCAGCTCGCGGGCGAGGGTGAGGTCGGCCCCGGAGGCGGACCCGCCGGCGACCTCTACGTGGAGATCCACGAGCTGGCGCACCCGACCTTCCAGCGGCGCGGGGACGACCTGCACTGCACGGTGACCATCCCGATGACGGCGGCCGCGCTGGGCACCAAATGCCCGCTCGAGACGCTCGACGGGCTGGAGGAGATCGACATCCGGCCCGGCACCGGGTCGGGCCAGGCGATCCCGCTGCACGGGCGCGGCGTCACCCACCTGCGCGGCGGCGGGCGCGGCGACCTGATCGTCCACGTCGAGGTCACCACCCCGACCAAGCTGGACGCCCAGCAGGAGGAGCTGCTGCGCCAGCTGGCGAAGCTGCGCGGCGAGGAGCGGCCCATGGGCCAGTTCGCGCCGGGCCAGCAGGGCCTCTTCAGCCGTCTGAAGGACGCGTTCAACGGTCGCTGACCCAAGGGTGCGCACCGCTTCGAGCCCGGTCCGGGGAGGCCCCCGGCCGGGCTCTTCGCGTGCCCCCGGCAGCCGCCCGCGGGCCCGCCGGGAGCGGACTATGCCAGGCGAATGCGGTGATTCGGCCCCCTGGGCGGGACGTGGCACGATGCAGTCCATGTCCACCGCCGCGAACGGTCTCTCCCCCCACCCGATCGTGCAGGCTCCCATGGCGGGCGGCGCCTCCTGCCCGCCGCTCGTCGCCGCCGTGTGCGAGGCGGGCGGACTGGGCTTCCTCGCCGGCGGCTACAAGACCGCCGACGGGATGTACCAGGAGATCAAACAGGTGCGCGCCCTCACCCGGTACCGCTTCGGCGTGAACCTCTTCATGCCGCAGACCGGGCACGTCGACCCGGCCGCCGTGGAGGCGTACCGCGGGCAGCTGGCCGGCGAGGCGAGCTGGTACGAGATCTCGCTCGCCGAGGAGGACATCATCGGCACCAGCGACGACGGCTACGACGCCAAGCTCGCTATCCTCCTCGAGGACCCGGTCCCGGTGGTGTCGTTCACCTTCGGCTGTCCCGAGCCCACGGCCCTGGCCGCCCTGCGCAAGGCCGGTACGTACACCGTCGTCACGGTGACCTCCGTCGAGGAGGCCCGCAGCGCCCAGCAGGCGGGCGCCGACGCCGTCTGCGTCCAGGGCGTCGAGGCGGGCGGCCACCAGGGCACGCACCGGGACGACCCGCAGATCGACGGCACGGCGGCCGTGGGACTGCTCGCGCTGGTGGCGCAGGTGCGGGAGGCCGTGGCCCTGCCGATCATCGCCGCGGGCGGTGTCATGCGGGGCGCGCAGATCGCCGCGCTGCTGGCGGCCGGCGCGGCGGCGGCGCAGCTCGGCACGGCCTTCCTGGTGTGCCCCGAATCGGGAGCGGACCCCGTCCACAAGAAGGCACTGACCGATCCGCTCTTCGTCCGGACGGAACTGACCCGGGCCTTCTCCGGGCGGCCGGCGCGGGGGCTGGTCAACCGCTTCGTGCGGGAGCACGGCCCCTACGCCCCGGCCGCCTACCCCCAGGTGCACCACCTGACCTCGGGGCTGCGCAAGGCGGCCGCCGCGGCCGGGGACCCGCAGGGCATGGCCCTGTGGGCCGGACAGGGGCACCGGCTGGCGAGAGCGCTGCCGGCGGCGCAGCTGGTGGAGGTGCTGGCGGCCGAACTGGCCGAGGCGCAGAGCATGTTGAAGGAAAAGCAGATGAGGAGTGCGTCATGACGGCCCCGGTGTTCGTGGTCGAAGAGGTCCCCGCGGGGGCGGAGTTCGTCCTGGACGGCCCGGAGGGCCGGCACGCCGTGTCCGTGAAACGGCTGAACCCGGGCGAGCAGGTGGTCCTCACGGACGGCCGCGGCGGCTGGGCGGAGGCGGTCGTGAAGGCCGCCGAGGGCAAGGACCGGCTCGTCGTGGCGGTCGCCGCCGCCGGGCAGGAGGCAGAGCCCGGGGTCCGCATCACCGTGGTCCAGGCCCTGCCCAAGGGGGACCGGGGCGAGCTGGCCGTCGAGACGATGACCGAGACCGGCGTGGACGCGATCGTGCCCTGGCAGGCCTCGCGCTGCATCACGCAGTGGCGCGGCGACCGCGGGGCCAAGTCCCTGGCCAAGTGGCGGGCCACGGCCCGCGAGGCGGGCAAGCAGTCCCGCCGCGTCCGTTTCCCGGAGGTGGCCGAGGCCATGTCCACCAAGCAGGTCGCCGCGCTGCTGGCCGGCGCCGACCTGGCGATGGTCCTGCACGAGGACCGCGACACCCCGTCCCAGGCCCTGGCCACGGCCGAGCTGCCCGCCTCCGGTTCCGTCGTCCTGGTGGTCGGGCCGGAAGGCGGTGTCTCCCCGGAGGAGCTGGAGGTCTTCGCCGCGGCGGGGGCGCACCCCTACCGTCTGGGCCGTTCGGTCCTGCGGACCTCCACCGCCGGCACCGCGGCTGCGGCGGTCCTCCTCGCCCGTACGGGACGCTGGGCCTGACCGGCCGAAATGCGCGCCCGCGGCGGGCCCCCGGCTCGATACGATGCCCGGACCGATCAACATCACGGGAGGGTGAGCAATGGCCGGGGAACCGCAGGCCGACTGCCTGTTCTGCAAGATCGTCGAGGGTGCCGTCCCGGCGACCGTGGTCCGGGAGACCGAGACCACCGTCGCCTTCCGGGACATCAACCCGCAGGCGCCCACGCACGTGCTCGTCATCCCCAAGGTGCACTACCGCGACGCGGCCTCCCTCGCGGCCGCCGAGCCGGGCGTCGCCGCCGACATACTGCGTGAGGCCGCCCAGGTCGCCGCCGACGAGAAGATCGACGACCACGGCTACCGGATCGTCTTCAACACCGGATCCGGCGCCGGCCAGACCGTCTGGCACGCCCACGCGCACGTCCTGGGCGGCCGCGGCCTCCAGTGGCCCCCGGGATAGCACGTGTCCGTCAGAGAGTTCGTGGTGCTGGGCACCGCCAGCCAGGTGCCCACCCGCCACCGCAACCACAACGGCTACCTGCTGCGCTGGGACGGCGAGGGCATCCTCTTCGACCCGGGCGAGGGCACGCAGCGCCAGATGCTGCGTGCCGGCGTGGCCGCGCACGACATCAACCGGATCTGCATCACCCACTTCCACGGCGACCACAGCCTCGGCCTCGCCGGGGTGATCCAGCGGATCAACCTCGACCAGGTCCCGCACCCCGTCGCCGCGCACTACCCGGCGTCCGGACAGAAGTTCTTCGACCGGCTCCGGTACGCCACGGCCTACCGGGAGACCGTGCCGCTCCGGGAGGAACCGGTGTCCGAGGACGGGCCGGTGGCCCAGGGGGCCTCGTACGTCCTGGAGACCCGGCTGCTCTCGCACCCCGTGGAGTCCTTCGGCTACCGGATCACCGAGCCCGACGGGCGCCGGATGGTGCCCGGACTGCTCGCCCGGTACGGGATCAAGGGCCCCGACGTGGGCCGGATCCAGCGGGACGGGCGCCTCGGCGAGGTCACGCTGGAGGAGGTCAGCGAGCCCAGGCCCGGGCAGCGCTTCGCCTTCGTCATGGACACCCGGCTCTGCAGCGGGGTGGACGAGCTCGCCGAGGGCTGCGACATGCTGGTGATCGAGTCGACCTTCCTCGACGAGGACGAACGCCTGGCCACCGACCACGGGCACCTCACCGCCGGCCAGGCGGCCCGGGTGGCGCGGGACGCGGGCGTGCGCCACCTCGTGCTGACGCACTTCTCGCAGCGGTACACCGACCCCACTGCATTCGAACGCCAGGCGCGGGCGGCCGGGTTCGAGGGGGAACTCACCGTGGCCGCGGACCTGATGCGGGTGCCGCTGCCGAAGCGGGGCTGACGCTGGCGGTCCGGGGGCGCGGCCGTGCGTCCCGGTCCGCAGCGCGGCTTCCGGGGACCGGCCCGGAAGGCAGGGTGCGGGTGATCTGCGCCACACTGGGTTTTGATCCCGCCCGGGGCGGGGATACCTGGCAGCTTTCACCGAGAAACGGCCCTTCGAGACCGACAGGGGAGACCACCGTGACCAGTGGGGACCTCGACAGCCGCACCGCAGCCCTGGACCCGCTCGGTCCGGTGCGCGACCCGGAGGAACCGGGCTGCGACGTCTTCCTGACCGGGACGGTCTTCCTCGACATCATCTTCACCGGCCTGGACTCGGCGCCGGTGCGCGGTACGGAGTCCTGGGCGCGCGGCATGGGCTCCAGCCCCGGCGGCGTCGCCAACATGGCCACCGCCCTGGCCCGGCTCGGCCTGCGCACCTCGCTGGCCGCGGCCTTCGGCGACGACCACTACGGCGAGTACTGCTGGGACGCCCTGGAGCAGGGCGAGGGCATCGACCTGGCCATGTCCCGCACCGTGCCCGGCTGGCACAGCCCCGTCACCGTCTCGATGGCCTACGAGGGAGAGCGCACGATGGTCTCCCACGGCCACGAGGCCCCTCCGCCGGCGGGCCCCGGACCCTTCGCGCAGTGCCCGCCGAGGGCCCGCGCCGCCGTCGCCTCGCTGGAGCCCGGCCGCGGCGAGGAATGGATCGGCGAGGCCGCCCGGCGCGGTTCGCGGATCTTCGCGGACGTGGGCTGGGACGAGAGCGGACGGTGGGACCTGGGGGCCCTGGCCGACCTGGAGCACTGCGAGGCCTTCCTGCCGAACGCCGGCGAGGCGATGCGGTACACGCGCACCGACTGTCCGCGGGCGGCGGCCCGAGCACTGGCCGAGAAGGTCCCGGTCGCGGTGGTCACCATGGGAGCGGAGGGCTCGTACGCGGTCGACAGCCGCACCGGGGAGACCGCCCACGTCCCCGGGATCGCCGTGGAGGAGCTGGACCCGACGGGGGCGGGCGACGTCTACGTGGCGGGCTTCGTCACCGGCACCCTGGCGGGCTGGCCGCTCGCGGACCGGCTGGCCTTCGCCGGGCTGACCGCGGCCCTGTCGGTCCAGGAGTTCGGCGGGTCCCTGTCGGCGCCCGGCTGGCCGGAGGTGGCCCACTGGTGGCGGGCCGCCCCGCACGCGCTGCGCGGCCGCTACGGCTTCCTGGACGAGCTGATCCCGCCGGCCGCGGCCCCGGCCGCCCGGCGCAGAGCCGTGCCGACCATCGGCTTCCGCCACTCCGCGTAGCCGCGGGACCGCGGACGTGGTCCGGGGGCGGGGCGGCGGGGAAAACCTCTCGGGGAAGCCGCGCCGGCGACGTACGCTTGGTACTCCGGAGGTCGTCGATCGGCGCGGCCCCTCAGCGGGAGGTATGCGCAGGCCACAGTGCCGGCCCATGACTCAGACATCGACAGCCCACATCCCCGCGCCGGGGCAGGCGCGAGCACACTTCACCGTACCGGCGACACACCCGATGGTGACGGTGCTCGGCTCGGGCGACGCCCTGTTGCGCGTGATCGAGAAGGCCTTCCCGAAGGCCGACATCCATGTTCGGGGCAATCAGGTCAGCGCGATCGGAGAAGCGGCGGAAGTCGCCCTGATCCAGCGACTGTTCGACGAGATGATGCTGGTGCTCCGCACCGGGCAGCCGATGACGGAGGACGCAGTGGAACGCTCGATCGCCATGCTCAAGGCGAGCGGCAACGGCAACGGGCCGGAGGAGACCCCGGCGGAGGTGCTCACCCAGAACATCCTCTCCAGCCGCGGCCGGACCATCCGCCCCAAGACCCTCAACCAGAAGCGGTACGTCGACGCGATCGACAAGAACACGATCGTCTTCGGCATCGGCCCCGCCGGTACCGGAAAGACCTACCTCGCCATGGCCAAGGCGGTCCAGGCCCTCCAGTCCAAGCAGGTCAGCCGGATCATCCTGACCCGGCCCGCCGTCGAGGCGGGGGAGCGGCTCGGCTTCCTGCCGGGCACCCTCTTCGACAAGATCGACCCGTACCTGCGCCCGCTCTACGACGCGCTGCACGACATGCTCGACCCCGACTCGATCCCGCGCCTCATGGCGGCGGGCACGATCGAGGTCGCGCCGCTGGCCTACATGCGCGGCCGCACGCTCAACGACGCGTTCGTGGTCCTCGACGAGGCCCAGAACACGACCACGGAGCAGATGAAGATGTTCCTGACCCGGCTCGGCTTCGACTCCAAGATCGTGATCACCGGTGACATCACCCAGATCGACCTGCCCGGCGGGGCCAGGAGCGGTCTGCGCCAGGTTCAGGAAATCCTCGACGGGGTACCGGACATTCACTTCTCCAGGCTCACGTCCGAGGATGTCGTCCGGCACAAGCTGGTCGGCCGTATCGTCGATGCGTACGAGAAGTACGACGACGGCCGGCAGGCCGCCAACGGCTACCAGCGGAAGTAGAACCCAGCGCACCATGTCGATCGACGTCAACAACGAGTCCGGAACCGAGGTCGACGAGCAGGCGATCCTCGACATCGCCCGCTACGCGCTCACCCGGATGCGGATCCACCCGCTCTCGGAGCTCTCCGTCATCGTCATCGACGAGGACGCCATGGAGCAACTCCACATCCAGTGGATGGACCTGCCCGGCCCGACCGACGTCATGTCCTTCCCGATGGACGAGCTCCGTCCGCCGTCGAAGGACGACGAGGAGCCCCCGCAGGGGCTCCTCGGCGACATCGTGCTCTGCCCCGAAGTCGCGAAGAAGCAGGGCGAGGAAGCTCCGACGCAGCACTCCATGGACGAGGAGCTCCAGCTCCTGACCGTCCACGGAGTGCTGCACCTGCTCGGCTACGACCACGAGGAGCCCGACGAGAAGGCCGAGATGTTCGGCCTCCAGGCGGCCATCGTGGACGGCTGGCGCGGTGAGCGCGGGCTGACCGGCCCGTCCCCGGCTCCGACCGTCTCGTGAGCGCCCCGCAACTGATCACCGGCGCGGTGCTGCTGGTGGTCGTGGCCTGGTTCGCGGCGTGCGCGGAGTCCGGCATCGCCCGCATCTCGATCTTCCGCGCCGAGCAGGCCGTACGGGAGGGCAGGCGCGGCAGCGAGAAGCTCGCCCAGGTCGCCGGCGACCCCACCCGCTACCTCAACGTGGCCCTGCTGGTCCGGGTCACCTGCGAGATGGCGGCCGGGGTCCTCGTCACGTACGTCTGCCTCGACGCGTTCGGTGAGAACTGGACCGCGCTGCTCGTGGCCATCGCCGTGATGGTGCTGGTCTCCTTCGTCGCCGTGGGCGTCTCCCCGCGCACGATCGGCCGCCAGCACCCGCTGAACACGGCGACGGCGGCCGCGTACGTCCTCGTACCGCTCGCCAGGATCATGGGGCCGATCCCGCAGCTGCTGATCCTCATCGGCAACGCGCTCACGCCGGGCAAGGGCTTCCGCAAGGGGCCCTTCGCCTCCGAGGCCGAACTGCGGGCGATGGTCGACCTCGCCGAGAAGGAATCGCTCATCGAGGACGACGAGCGCCGGATGGTGCACCAGGTCTTCGAACTCGGCGACACCCTCGTGCGCGAGGTGATGGTGCCGCGCACCGACCTCGTCTGCATCGAGCGCTACAAGACGGTCCGTCAGGCGACCACGCTCGCCCTGCGGTCGGGTTTCTCGCGCATCCCGGTCACCGGGGAGAACGAGGACGACATCGTCGGGATCGTCTACCTCAAGGACCTGGTCCGCAAGACGCACATCAACCGGGAGTCCGAGGCCGACCTGGTGTCGACGGCGATGCGGCCGGCCGTCTTCGTGCCGGACACCAAGAACGCGGGCGATCTGCTCCGCGAGATGCAGCAGGTGCGCAACCACGTGGCCGTCGTCATCGACGAGTACGGCGGCACGGCCGGCATCGTCACCATCGAGGACATCCTCGAGGAGATCGTCGGCGAGATCACGGACGAGTACGACCGGGAGCTCCCGCCGGTCGAGGACCTGGGCGAGGACCGCTACCGGGTCACGGCGCGCCTGGACATCACCGACCTCGGTGAGCTGTTCAAGGTCGAGGCCTTCGACGACGAGGACGTCGAGACGGTCGGCGGACTGCTGGCGAAGGCGCTGGGCCGGGTGCCGATCGCGGGCGCCTCGGCGGTCGTGGAACTGCCCGACGGCCGTCCGCTGCGGCTGACGGCGGAGGCGCCCGCGGGCCGGCGGAACAAGATCGTGACGGTGCTCGTCGAACCGGTGGCCGCGGCGGCCGCGGGGGAGGAGGGGGAATGACCCCGGCGCAGCTGCGGGAGTTCTGTCTGGGATTCAACGCGGCGGTGGAGGAGTTCCCCTTCACGCCGGAGACCTCGGTGTTCAAGGTGAAGGGCAAGATGTTCGCGCTCAGCGCGCTGGACGCCGAGCCCCTGAAGGTCAACCTCAAGTGCGAGCCGGAGCTGGCCGTGCGGCTGCGCGAGGAGCACGGGGCGATCGCGCCGGGCTATCACATGAACAAGCGGCACTGGAACACGGTGACGGTGGGCGGGATCCCCGACGCGATGCTGCGCGAGCTCGTCGAGGACTCCTACGACCTGGTGGTCGCGGGGCTGCCGCGTGCGGAGCGCCTGAAGCTCGACCGGCCCTGACCCCGGCGGCCCGATCCCGGCCCGGTGCCGGCCCCGATCCCGGCCCGATCACGGCCCGATCCCGGCCCGATCACGGCCCGATCCCGGCCCGCGGCGGGGTCGTTGCGCGGCCCGGGCGGGGGGCTCCCTATGCTTTCGACCATGACGGAGAGCACCGGGATCGACCCCGAGGACAGCAAGATCATCACGCTGGCGCGCAGCGCCCGGGCCCGCAACGGGGTGCCCGAGGGGGCGGCGGTGCGGGACGAGACGGGACGGACGTACGTCGCGGGCACGGTGGAGCTCGACTCCCTGAAGCTGAGCGCGCTGCAGACCGCGGTCGCGATGGCCGTGGCCAGCGGGGCGCGGTCCCTGGAGGCCGCCGCCGTGGTGAGCGCGGCCGACGCTCCGGCCGAGGCCGACCGGGCGGCGGTCCGCGACCTCGGCGGGCCGGACACCCCGGTCCTCCTGGCGGCCCCGGACGGCACGCTGAAGTCCACGACCCCGGCCGGCCCCTAGCCTCCCGGCGGGGTCGCCGTCCCGTGCGGCCGCCGCCCGGCGGACGCCCAGGCGGCCCCGCCCGGCCCTTCCAGCCACGCCGGCGGGGCTGGGGGTTGGCCCGGCCCGGCCGGGTGGCCGGCGGGTCCGGCGGTGGCGCTGACGGCGGGCCCGCGCGGGGGAGGTCGGCTGCCCCGCCGGGAGGCTAGCGGCGGCGGATGACCATGGCCATCAGGGCCGCCATCGCGCACAAGGCACCGGACGCGTACCAGACGACGTCGTACGAGCCCGTGAGGTCACGGGCCAGGCCGCCCAGGAAGGCCACCACGGCCGCGCCGATCTGGTGCGAGGCCAGCACCCAGCCGAAGACGATCGCGCCGTCGTCCCCGTAGTGCTCGCGGCACAGGGCGATCGTCGGGGGGACGGTCGCGACCCAGTCCAGGCCGTAGAAGACGATGAAGAAGACCAGCGGCGGGCGCACCGACGGCGCCAGCAGGATCGGCAGGAACAGCAGCGACACCCCGCGCAGGGCGTAGTAGACGGCCAGCAGCCGCCGGGACTCGTAGCGGTCCGTGAACCAGCCCGAGGCGATCGTGCCGACGACGTCGAAGACGCCGATCACCGCCAGCAGCCCGGCGGCGGCCGTCACCGGCATGCCGTGGTCGTGCGCGGCGGGCACGAAGTGCGTCCGCACCAGCCCGTTCGTCGAGGCCCCGCAGATCGCGAAGGTGCCCGCGAGGAGCCAGAAGGGGCCGGTCCGGGCCGCCTCGGCCAGGACCTTCAGCGTGCGCCGGGCCGCACCCGCCGCCGGGGCGGGCCTGGGCGCGTACGTGCCGCCGTACGGCGCCAGCCCCACGTCCGCCGGGTGGTCGCGCAGCAGCAGCCAGACGAAGGGCACGACGGCCAGCGCGGCCACGGCGACCGTCACCGTCGCCGGGCGCCAGCCGTGCCGGTCCACCAGCCACGCCAGGAGCGGCAGGAAGACCAGCTGCCCGGAGGCCCCGGCGGCGGTCAGGATGCCCGTGACCAGGCCGCGCCGGGCGGTGAACCAGCGGCCCGTCACCGTCGCGGCGAAGGCCAGGGCCATCGAGCCGCTGCCCAGTCCCACCAGCAGGCCCCAGCACAGCACCAGTTGCCAGGGCTCGGTCATCCAGACCGTGGCCAGCGCACCGCCCGCGATGACGGTCAGGGCCACCGCCACGACGCGCCGGATGCCGAAGCGGTCCATCAGCGCCGCGGCGAAGGGCGCGGTGATCCCGTAGAGGGCCATGTTCACCGAGACGGCCACGCCGATGGTGCCGTGCGACCAGCCGAACTCCTCGTGCAGCGGCTCGATGAGCAGTCCTGGCAGGGAGGCGAAACCGGCGGCGCCGATGATCGTCACGAAGGTGACGGCGGCGACGAACCAGGCGCGGTGGACGCGTGCGGTCTTCGGCGGGGGAGGGGAGTGGGGGAGCGTGCCGGGGGCGGGGGCTGTCTGTGTCACGCCGACAGCTTCCGGCCGGCGGGCCCCCGCCGACAGTGGCCTGACTGTCATGCTTCGATACGATCGGGCCATGGAGTCTTCGCCCCACCGCGTCGTCGTCCTGGCCCTCCCGGGGCTGCTGCCCTTCGAGCTCGGGATCCCCCACCGGATCTTCGGCCGCGCCAAGGACGGGGACGGGCGGCCGCTGTACCGGATCCTCACCTGCGGGCTCGCCCCCGGCCCGGTTCCCACGGACGCCGACTTCGACATCCACGTCGCACGGGGCCCCGAGCTGCTCGCCACCGCCGACACGGTGGTCGTGCCGGCCTCGTACGAGTTGGGCCCGGTCCACGAGGAGGGCAGGCTGACCGACGAGCTCGCGGCGGCGCTGGCGCACATCCGGCCCGGGACCCGGCTCGTCTCCATCTGCACGGGCGGCTACGTGCTGGCCGCCGCCGGCTACCTGGACGGCCGGCGGGCCACCACCCACTGGGCCTCCGCCGCACACTTCCAGCAGCTCTTCCCGGCCGTGCGGGTCGACCCCGACGTGCTCTACACCGACGACGGGGACGTGCTGACCTCCGCGGGCGTCGCCGCCGGCATCGACCTGTGCCTGCACATCGTGCGCCGCGACCACGGGGCGGCCGTCGCCAACGACGCCGCCCGGCGGACCGTCGTACCGCCCCACCGCGAGGGCGGACAGGCGCAGTTCATCGAACGCCCGATGCCGGAGCCGCAGCTCGCCACCACCACCGCGGCCCGCGCCTGGGTGCTGGACCGGCTGCACGAGCCGCTCCGGCTGACCGACATGGCCCGGCAGGAGGCCATGTCGGTACGGACCTTCACCCGCCGCTTCCGGGAGGAGGCGGGCGTCAGCCCGGGCCAGTGGATCACCGGTCGGCGGGTGGAGCGGGCGCGGCGGCTGCTGGAGCAGACGGAACTGTCGATGGAACAGGTCGCGCGGGAGAGCGGCTTCGGGACGGCGCAGTCGCTGCGCAAGCACGTGCAGGCGGCGCTGGGGGTGAGTCCGACGGCCTACCGGCGGACCTTCCGGGCCACCGCAGGAGCGGGAGGCAGCGACACCACGCCGCCATCTCCTGATGGGCCATCAGTCGATGTGGGGTCCGTGCATTGACTTCTCCCGTCGTCCGCTCGTGAATGGCCCCCTGCGCGGGGCGCGGCGCGAGGGAACCCAGGGGGCGGGCAGTGCGAACACGGGCGCGGAACCGGAGATGGTCGGCAGCGGTCGCCGTGGCCGCTCTCGCGGCCTCGGCCGGGGGCGCCCTCGGCGCACCCGCCGCGGCCGAGGGGGAGACGCCCCCGGGACAGGTGGACTTCCCCACGCAGTGCCTGGCGCCCCAGGAGGCCGGACTCCCGCCCGCCGCCGGGCGGACCACCGCCCGGATCACCGTGGACGACCCGGCACCCCGGGTCGGTGACACCGTCACCGTGACCTACCAGGTGCTCGGGACCCCGGCCCTGAACCCGGTCGGCGGTGAACTCCCCGCCGACACGCTCACCCCGGCCGGCCGGATCCTGCTGGCGGGCGCCCAGAGCGGCGAGGTCACCGTCGTCGGCGCGCAACGCAACGACCCCGTCCCGGCCGGCGCGTCCCTGCCCGCCGTCACCATGACCGGTACGTTCACCGTCACCGCGCCCGGCGAGATCACCCTGGCCCCGGGCGCCTACACCCTGCACACCGGCCACCGGGTGGACCTCGACACCACCTGCACCGCCGCCGCCCCGGACGCCGCGCCCGTCTCTGCCCGCCTCACTGCCACCGGACTGCCCACGGCCAACCTGCGCACCGTCCTCCTCGCGGCCGCCCACGGTAGGCCCGGAGCCGGGGTGAAGGTCACCGCCGCCGGTTTCCCGCCGGGCGCCGCCGTGACCGTCGCGGGGCGGGCCGGCGCCGCCGAGACCGCGGACCGGGTGAGCGCCACCGCCGACGGCCTGGGCACGGCGGTCGTGGAGCTGCCGGTCACCGACCGGGCCACCACCGCCATGATCGCCTACGAGGGTGCGGCCTGGTCCGCGCGGCAGGGCTCCGGTCCGGCCGCGTACACGGTCGTCGACGCGGCGCCGCCGACGTCGGGCACGCAGAAGGTCACCGCCACCGTTGAGCCGGGCGGGCTCGGCATGACCCAGGCGGGCGAGGACATCACCCTCGGCGCGGTCCCGTACGGCGACGGCGGAGCCGCCCCCGGCCGGATCGGCACCGTGACCGTCACCGACGACCGCGGCGGTCCGGCCGGCTGGTCCCTGACCGGCAAGGTCACCGACTTCACCGGACCGGGCGGGATCCGCATCCCGGGCGCGTCCCTGTCCTGGACCCCGTCGTGCGTGGCGGCCCCGGGCAGCCCCAGCCCCTGTACGCCGGGCAGTGCGGGCGTCGTCGGCCCGGAGGGAGCGCTCCTGGCCTCCACCCCCGACGCACCACTGGTCGGCGGCACCTTCACGATCGACGCGGCGGTCACCCTGCACGTGCCGCCCTACACCCCGCCGGGCGCCTACACGGCGGTCCTGACGCTGACCCTGTCGTGAGGCGTCCGGCCTCGCGGGCGACCGGGGCGCGGAGGCCCGGGGGCAGGGCCCCGGGCGGCGCCGCGGTGCGAAGCCCCTGGCTCCGGTCGGCCGCCGTGCTGGCGACGGCCGTGGCCGCGACGGGCCTCGTCCTGCTGCCCGGCGGGCCGGCACGGGCCGAGGAGGGCCGGTGGTCCGTCCTGCCCGCCGCGAGCACCGTCGGCCGGCGGCCCTGCTTCCACCTCGCCGCCGCGCCCGGCCGGAGCGTCTCCGACGCCGTCACCGTCACCAACGGGACCGACCGCCCCCGCACGTTCCGCCTCTACGTCGCCGACGCCCACAACACCGCCCGCGACGGCGGCTTCGCCCTCCGCGGGCCCGACGAGCCGCGCCGGGCCGTCGCCGCGTGGACGAAGCTCGAGCGGGAGCGGGTCACCGTCCCGGCCGGCGGTACGGTCCGCGTCGGCTTCACGCTCACCGTCCCCGACCGCGCCGCGCCGGGGGACCACCCCGGCGCCGTCGCGGCCCTGGAGGAACGGCCGCCCGGAGCCGCCGCCCCGCGGGGCATCGGGGTGCAGCAGGCCGTCGGCGCCCGGCTGTACCTGCGGGTCACCGGCCCCACCGCGCCCGCCCTCGCCGTCCGGGACGTCACCGTGGACCGTCGCGGCGCCGACGCGGAGGTCTCGTACACCCTCCACAACATCGGCAACGTCACCCTCCGCCCCCGGGCCACCCTCACCGCCGACGGTGCGCTCGGCCGCCGGCTGCTCGACCGAGGACTCTCCGGGCTGCCCGCCGAACTGCTGCCGGGTCAGGAAGTGCGCCTGCGGGCCCGCTGGGACGGCCCGCCCACGGTCGAATGGGCGCGGGTGGCGGTGCGGGCGTGGTCCGACGGAACCACAGCTCAGGGCCGTGCCGCCTACGCCGCGCACCCGCCGCTCGCGGCTGTGCTCGCCGTCATCGCCCTGGGCTGGTCGGCGCTGGGAGCGGCATCGGGGAGAATGGCCCGTATGAGCGATCGTTCCCCCGAGTCCACCGCCCCGCACCGTGCGGGCTTCGCCTGCTTCGTCGGCCGTCCCAACGCCGGGAAGTCGACCCTGACCAACGCACTCGTGGGCACGAAGGTCGCGATCACCTCCAACCGGCCGCAGACCACCCGCCACACCGTCCGCGGCATCGTGCACCGCCCCGACGCCCAGCTCGTCCTCGTCGACACGCCCGGCCTGCACAAGCCGCGCACCCTGCTCGGCGAGCGGCTCAACGACGTCGTGCGCACCACCTGGGCCGAGGTCGACGTCATCGGCTTCTGCCTGCCGGCCGACCAGAAGCTCGGCCCCGGCGACAAGTTCATCGCCAAGGAGCTCGCGGGGATCAAGAAGACCCCCAAGATCGCCATCGTGACCAAGACCGACCTGGTCGAGTCCAAGGCCCTGGCCGAGCAGCTGCTCGCCATCCACCAGCTCGGCGCCGAGCTCGGCATCGAATGGGCCGAGATCGTCCCCGTCTCGGCGGTCGGCGACAACCAGGTCCAGCTGCTGGCCGACCTGATCGCGCCGCTGCTGCCGGAGAGCCCGCCGCTCTACCCGGAGGGCGACCTCACCGACGAACCCGAGATGGTCATGGTCGCCGAGCTGATCCGCGAGGCCGCCCTCGAGGGCGTACGGGACGAGCTCCCGCACTCCATCGCCGTGGTCGTCGAGGAGATGATCCCGCGGGAGAACCGCCCGGCCGACCGCCCGCTGCTCGACATCCACGCCAACGTCTACATCGAGCGGCCGAGCCAGAAGGGCATCATCATCGGCCCGAAGGGCTCCCGCCTGAAGGAGGTCGGGATGAAGTCGCGCAAGCACATCGAGGCGCTGCTCGGCACCCCCGTCTTCCTCGACCTCCACGTGAAGGTCGCCAAGGACTGGCAGCGGGACCCCAAGCAGCTGCGCAAGCTCGGCTTCTGACCGGCCGCCCGGGCCCGCCCGGCACGCGCTCTAGGCGATGCGCCGGATCTTCAGCGCGTTGTCGGGACGGGTCCCGGGCCGGCCCTCCGGGTCGGTCATGGCCTGCACGTGCTCGGCCGCGGTGAGGACCTCCCAGCCGCCCTCCGGCAGATCCAGCTGCGCCAGCACCTCGTGCGGGGTGGGGAAGTGGATGTCGGCGAGGGCCTCCGGGTTCCACGACGGCCCGCCCGCGTGGCCCACCACGAGGAGGGTCCCGCCGGGGGCCACCGCGGCGGCGGCCCGGCGCAGGATCCGCTCGCGCGGGAAGTCCCCGTAGCTGTGCAGGAAGCACGCCGAGACGAGGTCGAACTCCCCCTCGGGGAAGGACTGCGCGAAGTCGTGCTGCTGCCAGTCGACGAGGTCCTCGACCCCCGCCTCGACGGCGTGCTCGGCGGCGCGGCCGAGGGCCACCTTCGAGATGTCGGTGGCGGTGACCCGCCATCCGCGGCGGGCCAGCCATACGGTGTCCGCGCCCTCCCCGCAGCCGAGGTCGAGGGCCCGGCCGGGGGCGAGGTCCTGGGCCTCGCGGACCAGGAGGGCGTTGGGGTTGCCGCTCCAGATGCGCGTGCTCTCGCCGTAGCGCTCGTCCCAGAACTCCGCGCCGCCGGCGACGGGCCCGTTCCCGTTCTCCTGCGTCTCGTGCGCGTGCTCGTGCGGGTGCTCGTGGTCGTGCTGGTGCGTCGCCATGGGGGCCTCTTCCGCTCGGGGTCTTCGTGCCCCCGATGCTGCGCCCACCCCGCCCCGCTCGGCAAACAATGTTGCCGACCCGGCAAACGGGACGTGGCCGGGGCAGAGGGGCGCGGGCCGGCCCCAGTCCGGTCCCCGCAGGTGCGGGGGGTTGGTCAGGCCCCCCTCGCGTCACTCCCGCAAGGCCGGCGGGGGCGCGCCGCCCGCGCGCCCACTGCTCGTCGTCCTCGGCGGGTGGTGGCCGGCCCCTGCCGGCCGGTGCGGCTGCGGCGCCACGGCAGCCGGAGCCGGCCGGTCATGCCCCGGGCTCCGCCGGCGGCTCGGCGATCAGGGCGGTGCCCACCCGGCGGAAGCCGGCACGGCCGTAGATCCGGGCCACGTCCTCGTCGCCCGCCGAGAGGAAGACCGTACGGGCGCCCCGCGCGCGGGCCTGCGCGACGAGGGCCGAGGTGACCCCGAGGGCCAGTCCCTGGCGGCGGGCGGACGGGAGGGTGCCGACGCCCACGACCTCGGCGACGTCCCCGACCGGGTTGAACATGCCCGAGCAGAGCACCACGCCGTCGCGCACGGCCGCGGCCATGCCGGACGTGCCCGCCGCCAGCTTCGCCGAGACGCTCGCCCGGCGGGTCTCCACCGACGGGTCCTCCAGCGCGGCCGCCAGCTCCGCCGGCCCGGCCTCGCCCACCGCCGTGCCCGGGTCCGCGAAGGCCAGCGCCGGTACCGCCAGTGCGGCCGACAGCAGCGGGTCCTCGGCGTCGAGCAGCCGTACCTCCGGGTGCGGGGGCAGGTCCTCGGAGGCCTCCAGCACCATCAGCGGGTGGGCGTGGACGTGCAGACCCGCCGCCTCCACAGCGGCGCGAAGCGCCGGACTGGTCTCGGCGACCCACTCGAAGGACTCGGGCACGCCGAGTTCGCGCTGGCGGGCGAGGACCCGCTCCACGTCGGCGGCCGTCGCGTCGGAGCCGCCGAGCGCGGGCCGCGCGTAGTACGGCCAGCCCGCGCCCTCCTGGACGAACAGGGTCAGCGGCCCGAAGTCCTCGGCCCGGGCCCCGCCCACCCGCGGCACCGTGTCGTAGTACCGCTCCAGCTCGGAGAGCGGCGAATCGATCATGTGATGGGTCATCCGGCCATCCAAGCAAAGGGGCCGGTGGTCAGGCACCTTCTTTCAGGACCCGGGAGATCAGCGCCCGCTGGGCCTCCGACAGGCGCGGCTCGGCGCAGGAGACCGTCCGGCCGTCCACCGTGATCCGGTAGGAGAAGCCGTCCCGCACCCGGTCCGCCGGGTCGCCGGGCGGGCCGGGCCGCAGCGCGAGCTGGGCCAGGGCCTGCCACTCGTCCTCGTCCGGCAGGCCGGAGGTGTCCACCTCGGCCCGTCGCTCGATGCCCGCGAAGCCGCCCGTCCGTACCACCAGAATCCGCATGGGAGCCGTCCTACCCCGAGAACGGGACGCCCACGACCGACCATGCCTTCTGGAGTGCCTGGTGCTCCGCCCCGCCGTCCCCGTAGCGGGTGGCGGCGGCCGCCGTCGACAGCCGGGCGAAGTCCGCGAAGTCCGCCTTGGGGGTGAGGTCCCCGCCGGTCAGGGTGTCGTACCAGATCTGTCCGGCCCGCTCCCAGGCCTTGCCCCCGAGCTCGGTCGCCGCGATGTAGAAGGCGTGGTTGGGGATGCCGGAGTTGATGTGGACCCCGCCGTTGTCGCTGTGGGTGTTGACGTAGTCGTCCATGGTGGCCGGCTGCGGGTCCTTGCCGAGCTCGTCGTCGTCGTACGCGGTGCCCGGCGCCTTCATGGAGCGCAGGGCGACCCCCGTCACGTCGGGTCCGAGCAGTCCGGCACCGATCAGCCAGTCGGCCTGGTCGGCGGTCTGTTCCAGTGAGTACTGCTTGATCAGGGAGCCGAAGACGTCCGACATCGACTCGTTCAGGGCGCCCGACTGGCCGCGGTAGCGGAGGTTCGCCGTGTACTGGGTGACGCCGTGGGTCAGCTCGTGCCCGATGACGTCCACCGACACGGTGAAGTCGAGGAAGAGGTCACCGTCCCCGTCGCCGAAGACCATCTGCTGCCCGTCCCAGAAGGCGTTGTTGTAGTCCTCGCCGTAGTGGACGGTGGCGTCCAGCGGGAGCCCGGAGTCGTCGATCGAGCGGCGCCCGAAGCCCTTCAGGAACAGTTCGTACGTCGCCCCGAGGCCCGCGTAGGCACGGTTGACGGTGGCGTCCTTGCTCAGCGGGTCGCCCTCCTCGCGGACCTTCGTCCCCGGCAGCTGCGTACGGTGCTGGGCGTCGAAGATCGTCCGTTGCGGATCGTCGCCCGCCGGTGCGGCGGGCGTGGGCACGAGCCCGCGCACGGCGGTGACCCGGCGCCGGGTGCGCAGCAGGGAGTCACGTTCGAGGGTGCGCTGGGCGAGGTCGGCGCGCCGGGTGTCCGCGGACAGCGCGGCCTTGTCGAGGAGGTGCGGCGGCACGACCGTGCAGAAGACGGGGTGGCGGTGAGTGTGGGAGGCATCCATGCCCGGCAATGTGGCACCGAGTCACCGCCATGTCACCAGTTGCAACCATGATTCATTCGGTTGTGTCACCTCCCGTCTCCGCAGAAACGTGCCTGGTGTCATCGCACGGCCGGGCCGGGGCGCTTTGGGGGGATCGCCCCGACCTGGGGGCGGAAAGGAGGCTTGGCTCACATTTGGTGCAAATCGGACGCTCGGGTCTTGCATACTGAAACAGGTCCTCGCGTTACGGCGCGGCTCGGCTAGGCTCGGTCCATCATGCGTTTCGGGCTGCTTCTCCTTAGCTGCCGCGGCGAGGGTCTGTAGTCGTAGGCCGGCCCCCTCCCCGCGGAGTTTGGTGTTGCGGTTTTCACTACCGCCGTCGGCCGTCCCAGCGAACTACCGCGGACACGCGAGGAGCCCAACGCCATGAGCCAGCAGCCTTTTGTCGGTCGCCCCACGCCCATCACGAACGCGACCCACACCCAGAAGTCCTCCGGGATGCCGATCCACAAGTACGGCGCGTACGAACAGGTGGACATCCCGGACCGCACCTGGCCCGATGCCCGCGTCACCAAGGCCCCCCGCTGGCTGTCCACCGACCTGCGGGACGGCAACCAGTCGCTGATCGACCCCATGACCCCCGCCCGCAAGCGCGAGATGTTCGACCTGCTGGTGCGCATGGGCTACAAGGAGATCGAGGTCGGCTTCCCGTCCTCCGGCGAGACCGACTTCGCCTTCGTGCGCTCCATCATCGAAGAGGGCGCGATCCCGGACGACGTCACCATCTCCGTACTGACGCAGGCCCGCGAGGACCTGATCGAGCGGACCGTGGAGTCCCTGGTCGGCGCCAAGCGCGCCACCGTGCACCTCTACAACGCGACCGCGCCGACCTTCCGCCGGGTCGTCTTCCGCGGCTCCAAGGAGCAGATCAAGCAGATCGCGGTCGACGGCACCCGCCTGGTGATGGAGTACGCCGAGAAGCTGCTGGGCCCCGAGACCACCTTCGGCTACCAGTACAGCCCGGAGATCTTCACCGACACCGAGCTGGACTTCGCCCTGGAGGTCTGCGAGGCCGTCTGTGACGTCTGGCAGCCGTCCGAGGGCCGCGAGATCATCCTGAACCTGCCCGCCACCGTGGAGCGTTCGACGCCGTCCACCCACGCGGACCGCTTCGAGTGGATGGCCCGCAACCTGACCCGCCGCGAGCACATCTGCATCTCCGTGCACCCGCACAACGACCGGGGCACCGCCGTCGCAGCCGCCGAGCTGGCCCTGATGGCCGGCGCCGACCGCATCGAGGGCTGCCTGTTCGGGCAGGGCGAGCGCACCGGCAACGTCGACCTGATCACGCTGGGCATGAACCTGTTCTCCCAGGGCATCGACCCGCAGATCGACTTCTCGCAGATCGACGAGATCCGCCGCACCAGCGAGTACTGCAACCAGATGCCGGTCCACCCGCGCCACCCCTACGCGGGCGACCTGGTCTACACCGCCTTCTCCGGCTCCCACCAGGACGCCATCAAGAAGGGCTTCGACGCCATGGAGGCCGACGCGGCCGCCCAGGGAAAGACCGTCGACGACATCGAGTGGGCCGTGCCGTACCTGCCCATCGACCCCAAGGACGTCGGCCGCTCCTACGAGGCGGTCATCCGGGTCAACTCGCAGTCCGGCAAGGGCGGCATCGCGTATGTCCTGAAGAACGACCACAAGCTGGACCTGCCGCGCCGCATGCAGATCGAGTTCTCGAAGATCATCCAGGCCAAGACCGACGCCGAGGGCGGCGAGGTCACGCCGAAGGCGATCTGGGACGTCTTCTCCGACGAGTACCTGCCCAACCCGGAGAACCCGTGGGGCCGCATCCAGCTGCGCTCCGGCTCGACGGCCACCGACAAGGACGGTACGGACACGCTGACCGTCGAGGCGGTCGTGGACGGCGTGGAGACGGTCCTGAACGGCACCGGCAACGGTCCGATCTCGGCCTTCTTCGACGCGCTGGCCGGCATTGGCGTCGACGCCCGCCTGCTGGACTACACCGAGCACACCATGAGCGAGGGCGCGTCCGCCGTGGCCGCCTCCTACATCGAGTGCGCGATCGACGGCCGGGTCCTGTGGGGCATCGGCATCGACGCCAACACCACCCGTGCCTCTCTGAAGGCGGTCATCTCCGCCGTCAACCGCGCGGGCCGCTGACCGCTCGTCCGTGAACCCCGCTCCTCCTTCCGCAGGGGCGGGGTTCCGTCGTCACCGGGGCTCGCGGGCCACGGGCCTCAGCGGGCCAGGTAGCCGCCGTCCACGGGCAGGACCACGCCCGTCACGAACGAGGCCGCGTCCGAGGCGAGGAAGGCGATGACCCGGGCCACCTCCTCCGGCTCGCCGAGCCGCCCCATCGGGTGCGCCGCCGTGACCTGCGCGAGGTACTCCGGCCCACCGGGCTCGTCGTCCAGCGCGATCACCCGCTCCGTCCGGATCGTTCCGGGAGCCACCGCGTTGACGCGGATCCCGTGCGCCGCCCACTCGACCGCGAGGTGCTTGGTCAGCCCCGACGCGACGAACTTCGCGGGCCCGTACGCCGCCTGGCGCGCCTGCCCGGCCACGCCCGAGATCGAGGACACGCAGACCAGGGCCCCGCCGGGGCGCGGCTGCGCGGTCATCGCCTCGATGGCGTACTTGCACGTCAGGAACATCCCACGGCCGTCGACCGCCATGACGTGGTCCCAGTCCTGCGCAGTGGTCTCCCGTACATCCGAAAGAGGGAGTACTCCGGCGTTGGCCACGGCGACGTCGAGGCGTCCGTGGGCCTCCACCGCGGCGGCCACCATCGCCCGGTTGTCGTCCGGGTCGGAGACGTCCCCGCCCACCACGGTGATCGTGTGGCCCTCGCCGGCCAGATCCGTACGCAGCTGCTCGACCCCGGGGCCGTTGATATCGGCCGCGGTCACCCGGGCGCCGGAGCGGGCCAGCAGCACGGCGGTGGCCCGGCCGATCCCGCTCGCGGCCCCGGTCACCAGACACGACTTCTCGTTCATGCGCCAGACCATAAGCGGAACCGTGGGCGCAGATCGGCCAACTCCCGGGCGCGGGACATGTTGTCTTGTCGCACGACTGACGCATCCTCACCGATGTGGCTAACATCACGCCAACCCGGCGATGCTGCCGGACGACCACGGAGGTGCGACGTGCTGCCAGTTCGGGGTGGGGACGGCCGGAAGCTGACGGTCTGGGGCATCCGTACCACCTGGAGCACCGTGGGTGACGGGGAGTTCTTCTGCCCGGACTGCGGTGGGGACCGCAACTACCGCAGGCGCACCGGCCGCCGCCGGTTCACCGTCCTCGGGGTGCCGCTGCTGCCGCGCGGGCAGGCGGGGCCCGTCGTCGAGTGCCAGGGCTGCCGCGAGCGCTTCGGCACCGACGTCCTGGACCACCTCACCACCACCCGGTTCACGGCCCTCCTGCGGGACGCCGTGCACACCGTCGCCCTGGCGGTGCTCACGGCGGGCGGGACGGCCTCGCGCAGCGCGCTGGAGGCCGCCGTGTGCGCCGTACGGGCCGCCGGCTTCCAGGACTGCACCGAGGAGCAGCTGGAGTCCCTCGTGGAGGCGCTGTCCACGGACGAGGGCCGGCTCGGGCTGTACGACATCCCGGAGTGCTGCGGGGCCGCGCTGTCGATAGAGCTCCACGAGGCGCTGGAGCCGCTCGCCCCGCACCTGGCCGGTCCGGGCCGGGAGTCGATCCTGCTGCAGGGCGCCCGGATCGCCCTCGCCGACGGCCCGTACATCCCGGCCGAGCGCGAGGTGCTGGCCACCGTCGGATCGGCGCTGCGGATCGGCGCGGACGAGGTGGCGCGGCTGCTGTCGGCGGTGCGCGCGCCCTGAGCGGAGCCGCAGCGCTCCCCGGACCGGCCGGAACACGGCGGTCCGACGTAACGATCCGGCCTCGCGGGGGCCGAAATCTCGCCTGGTGAACACTTTGTGAACAGCGGAGCCGAAGACTCCGGGCCCGTTCAGGCCGCCTCCGAGGCCGCCGGAACGGGCCTCTCCTTTTTGCGTAGCTGAACGGCTGCACAGTGCGTCCCGGCAGGTCGCAGCGGGTCGTGGTCGATGCACTTCGCTCACGCGAAGCCGGAACAGCCTTCTTCGGAAAGCCCGGCTCATACGCCTGCGCAGGTTCCGCCACCACTGGAGAAATCTACAGATCTGAAGCCGGGGACGGTCAACAGTTTGTAGAAGTCGACGATATCTGTGAGGCCTCCCACAGGCGTTCAATTCCGGTCACACGCCGAGAAGCCGCCGCCCCGCACAGCGGGACTTCGACCCACGTGAACGTACTGAAAACCCTGGCGAACCAACGGGTTAACGACCCACTTCGCCCAGGGATAACCAGATCTCCTCTCACTTACCTACCTTGAAGGGCAAGGCTGAGATGGCACGTGTCGCCGCCCGGCTTTCCGCCGACGGAAAGCAGAGCACGCACCCGGTCGACGAGGTGCTCCCCGTCCCCAAGCTCGCGCTGTACGGCTTCCAGCACGTACTCGCCTTCTACGCCGGCGCGGTGATCGTCCCGATCATCGTGGGCAGCGCGCTCAAGCTGAGCCCTGAACAGCTGGTCTACCTGATCAACGCGGACCTCTTCACCTGCGGCATCGCATCGATCCTCCAGGCCTGGGGCATCGGCCGGATCGGCGCGCGACTGCCGCTGATCCAGGGCGTGACCTTCACCGCCGTGTCCCCGATGATCGCCATCGGCCTCGGCGCGGGCGGCGGAACGGCCGCCCTGCTGGTCATCTACGGCGCGGTCATCACGGCCGGTATCGCCACCTTCGCCTTCGCCTGGCTGCCGGCCAAGGCCTTCCGGATGGTCATGCGGCTCTTCCCGCCGGTCGTCACCGGCACGGTGATCACCGTGCTCGGCATCGTCCTGATACCGGTCGGCCTCAACGACGCGGCCGGCGGCCTCGGCAGCCCCGACTTCGGCGAGCCGAAGAACTTCGCCTACGCCGGCGGCACGATGCTCTTCATCCTGATCCTGATGAAGCTCGGCAGGCCGTTCCTCTCCAGCATCGCGATCCTCCTCGGCCTGGTCGTCGGGACCGGTGTCGCCTTCCTCCTCGGCGACGCGAAGTTCGGCGACGTGGCCAAGTCCGACTGGATCGGCGTCACCACGCCCTTCCACTTCGGTGTCCCGAAGTTCGAGTGGTTCCCCATCGTCCTGATGCTCATCGTCATGCTGATCACCATGGTCGAGACGACCGGTGACACGTACGCCGTCGGCGACATCGTCGGCAAGGAGGTCGACAGCGAGACCGTGGCCCGCGCCCTGCGCGCCGACGGCGCCGCCACCGCCCTCGGCGGCGTCCTCAACTCCTTCCCGTACGTCGCCTTCGCCGAGAACGTCGGCCTGGTGCGGATGACGAAGGTGAAGAGCCGGTTCGTGGTCGTCGCCGCGGGCGTCTTCATGATCATCCTCGGGCTGCTGCCCAAGGCCGCCGCGATCGTGGCCGCCGTCCCGCACGGAGTCCTCGGCGGCGCCGCGACCGTCATGTTCGCCATGGTCGCGCTGGCCGGCATCCAGACCCTGGGCAAGGTGGACCTGAAGGAGGAGAAGAACGCGCTGATCGTCGGCGTCTCCCTCGCCTTCGCCCTGCTCCCGGCGACCGTCCCGGTCTTCTTCACCAAGCACATGGACGCGGACCTGTCCTCGCTGCTCAACAGCGGCGTCACGCTGGGTGCCACGGCCGCCATCGTGCTCAACCTCATCTTCAACGGCCCGGCGAAGGACAACGCCCACGACGCCCCGGCGGCCGGAGCCCAGGCGCTCGCCGAGGCCGAGGTCGACACCGCGCCCGGCACCGGCCCCGCGCCCGCAGAGGTCCCCGCGGCGGTGCCCGCCCAGGCCGCCGCCCCCGCTCCCGCAGCCGAGAAGGCGGACGACGCCGACCCCTCGCCGTCCCCGTCCGCTCCCTGACCCTCCCAAGGGGTGCCGACCCCTCGTCCGGACCGACGTCCGGACGAGGGGCCGTCGCCGTCCCCGCTCCGTCCCCGTCCGAAAACCGCTACGGCGGAGGGGCGCCGGCTTCTTAAGATCATCTTCGCTCCGCGCGGAGCCCCCCCACGAAGCCAGCACCTTCCCGGACGAACGGACCCCTACATGCGCATGCGCCTCCTCGGCCGCACCGCCGCCGCAACCGCCCTGGCCACCCTGGCCGCCCTGCTCACCACCAGCGGCGCGGGGGCCGCCGAGGACCCCCTCCGCAACCCGGCGTACACAGTCCCCACCCAGGCGACGGCGGTCTTCAACGACCCCATGTCGGCGGACGCGGGCAAGCGCGACGCCGTACGCAACGAACTCGTCGACCTGATCCAGCGGGCGGACAACGGCTCCGAGATCAACGGCACCGTCTTCCTGTTCAACGACGAGCCCGTCGCCACCGCCCTGATCCGCGCGGCGGTCCGGGGCGTCAAGGTCAGGATGATCGTCGACGCCAAGGCGCTGGAACAGAAGGACTCCCAGGTCCCCAGGCTGCGCGAGGCACTCGGCACCGACACGGCCGCCGGGTCCTACCTCTTCAGCTGCCCGGCCGGCCGGGGCTGCATCGGCGCCCGCACGGGCCTGAACAGCGCACCGATCAACCACAACAAGTTCTTCCTCTTCAGCAAGGTCGCCGGCGCGCAGAACGTCGTCTACCAGTCCTCCGCGAACCTCACCGAGAGCCAGCGCAACAACCTGTACAACAACGCCGTCGTCATCCCGCACGCCGGTCTCCACTCCACCTACCGCAAGTACCACCAGGAGCTGGTGACCCGAGGACAGGGTCCCGGCCTCACGCACTACTACAAGACCCGCCAGGACGGCCCCTACGAGACGTTCTTCTTCCCCCGCCAGGAGAAGCAGGGCGCTCCCGTGACGGACGCGTCCACCGACACCGTGGTCTCGGTGCTCGACAACGTCCGGTGCCTGCCCGACCAGGGCACCAAGGTCCGCGTCGCCATGTTCGCCTTCACCCGCGAGGAAGTGGCCAAGAAGCTGGCGTCACTGCGCGACCAGGGATGCCACGTCTACGTCTTCTACAACGGCTACACGAAGACCGACGAGGGCAGCTCCGTGAGCGGTGATGTGATCACCGCCCTCGACAGCGGCAAGGTCCGCAAGCTCAGCGCCCGGACCGCCTGCGTGGCCGACTCGCCGAACCAGCCCGGCCAGGGCGTGGGCCTGCATTCGAAGTACCTGCTCATCGAAGGTGCGTACGGCGACGTGGACGACACTGCCCTCGTCTTCACGGGCAGCGCCAACTACACCGTCCCGACCCTGCGAGGTCACGACGACACGCTCCTGAAGATCTCCGACCGCACCGTGTACCAGCAGTTCGAGAACAACTTCGACGACGTGCTCAGCGGCACGGGGGACAAGAAGGGCATCTGCCGGCCGCCCCAGGCGGTCCCCTTCCAGTAGGACCCGCGCGCACGGCGGGAACCGGCGCCCGTTGTCCCGCAGCCGGTGCGGGACAATGGGCGCATGAGTCTGTTCCGCGACGACGGCATCGTGCTGCGCACCCAGAAGCTGGGTGAGGCGGACCGCATCATCACGCTGCTGACCAGGGGCCACGGCAGGGTGCGGGCCGTCGCCCGCGGGGTCCGGCGCACGAAGTCCAAGTTCGGCGCCCGGCTGGAACCTTTCTCCCACGCCGACGTGCAGTTCTTCGCCCGCGGCAGCGAACTGGTCGGCCGCAGCCTCCCGCTCTGCACCCAGACCGAGATCATCGCCCCGTACGGCAACGGCATCGTCACCGACTACGCCCGCTACACCGCCGGCACCGCCATGCTGGAGACCGCCGAGCGGTTCACCGAGAACGAGGGCGAGCCCGCCGTTCAGCAGTACCTGCTGCTCGTCGGAGCCCTGCGCACCCTCTCGCGCGGCGAACACGAGCCGCACCTCATCCTGGACGCCTTCCTGCTGCGCTCGCTCGCCGTCAACGGCTACGCGCCCAGCTTCGAGGACTGCGCGAAGTGCGGTATCCACGGACCCAACCGGCACTTCTCCGTCGCCGCGGGCGGGATCATATGCGGGGACTGCCGGGTGCCCGGCAGCGTCGTACCCTCGTCGGAGGCCATCGCCCTGCTCAGCGCACTGCTGACGGGCGACTGGGGGCATGCCGACGCGTGTGAGGCGCGTCACGTGCGGGAGGGCAGCGGGCTGGTCTCCGCCTATTTGCACTGGCATCTGGAGCGCGGGCTACGCTCCCTGCGATACGTCGAGAAATAGGAGCTGGGCACATGGCACGACGCGGGATTCTGGGACGCTCTCGCCGGGAGTACAAGGTTCCCGAGCCGCACCCCTCCGGTGCGGTCCCGCCGAAGATCCCCGGCGAGCTGGTCCCGAACCACGTCGCCGTCGTCATGGACGGCAACGGCCGCTGGGCCAAGGAACGCGGCCTGCCGCGCACCGAGGGGCACAAGGTCGGCGAGGGCGTCGTGCTCGACGTGCTCAAGGGCTGCCTGGAGATGGGCGTCAAGAACCTCTCCCTGTACGCCTTCTCGACGGAGAACTGGAAGCGCTCGCCCGACGAGGTCCGCTTCCTGATGAACTTCAACCGCGACGTCATCCGGCGCCGCCGCGACGAGATGAACGAGCTCGGCATCCGCATCCGCTGGGTCGGCCGGATGCCGAAGATGTGGAAGTCGGTCGTCCAGGAGCTCCAGGTCGCACAGGAGCAGACCGTCGACAACGACGCCATGACGCTGTACTTCTGCGTGAACTACGGCGGCCGCGCGGAGATCGCCGACGCGGCACAGGCCATCGCCCGGGACGTGGCGGCGGGCAAGCTCGACCCCTCGAAGGTCAACGAGAAGACCTTCGCCAAGTACATCTACTACCCCGACATGCCGGACGTGGACCTGTTCCTGCGCCCGAGCGGCGAGCAGCGCACCTCCAACTACCTGATCTGGCAGAGCGCGTACGCCGAGATGGTCTTCCAGGACGTGCTGTGGCCGGACTTCGACCGCCGCAACCTGTGGGCGGCGTGCCTGGAGTACGCCCAGCGCGACCGCCGCTTCGGCGGCGCCGTGCCCAACCAGCCCGAGGGTTCCGCCGGGTGACGGGGACGCGTGGCAGTCGGGCGCCGTCCCGCCGGTAGGGTCCCCTGTCATGAACACGAATGATCGGGCGGTCCGGCGGGACGAGCGGACGCTCGAGCTCGTCTACCGGACCACCACGACGGACATCGCGCGGGCGCTCCGTGCCCGGGACGCGCACACGGCGGCGGGACGGCGCAGGCGATGGGCCTTCCCCCTCGCCGGAACGTTCGGAATGGGCGTCGGCGTCCTGGTGATGGTGACCGACGGGACCGTCGTCGGAGCACCGCTGGGGCTGGTGGCCGCCGGCGTGCTGCTCTGGGTGATCACCCTGTTCGGTCCGCGGCTCCAGGCGCGGGCCTTCCGCGGACTGCTGGAGAGGTCGGGGGAGACCCGGGCCGTCATCGACGGCTCGGGAGTCCTGGTGACGGCGGCCGCCTGCGAGTCGCGCATCGGCTGGTCCGCGCAGCCGAGGTACGTGGAGACGGACGACGCGTTCGTCATGCTGAGCGACGACAAGCAGGCAGTGTCCATGACGGTCCTGCCCAAGCGGGGGATCCGAGCGCCGGGCGACGCCGACGCACTGCGGGCGATCCTGGACGCGAACCTGAGGCGGCTCTAGGCAGTTTCTTACGGATCACTGCACCAGACCCGAGCTGTTGGTGGTGTGATGGCTTCATGCGACCTGAGCGCTGTGTGACCAGGAACCACATCGAGGTGTGGCATGAACGTGTACTGCCGTCGGGGCCGGAACCGATCAGGTTCGGGACGGTGCTGCGCGGCTCGCTCCTGCCGATCCTGGTCTGGGCTGGTATCACGTGCTTCGTGTGCTTCGTCTACAACCCGCTCCTAGCGACGGTCCTCGGCGGGCTCTTCGCGTTGTCGTTCATCGTGGGGTTCGCGCTGCGTCGCAGGGCGAAGCACTCGGTCCGCTGCAGCGTCTACGGCGCGCTGGGCGGGGTGCTCGACAAGTCCATGGCTGGGTTCTGAGGCGTTGCGGCACAGGCGACCCCTCGTTGTATTGAGCGTGTTGACCGACGCCCAGTGGGCCAGGATCGAGCCCCTGTTGCCGGACCGGACTCCCCGCCGAGGGGGAAGGTGGCGTGATCACCGGCAGGTGATCGACGCGATCGCCTGGAAATACCGGACTGGATCTCCGTGGATGGATCTGCCCGGGAGTTCGGCTCGTGGAAAGGCGCCTACAGCCGTCTGCGGAACTGGGCGATCGACGGGACCTGGGAGCGAGTGTTCACCACCCTGCTGGCCCAGGCGGACGCCGATGAGGACCTGAGCTGGGTGGTATCCGTCGACTCCACGGTCGTTCGGGCACATCAGCATGCGGCTGGAGCCCGCAAAAAGGGGCTCCAGCCGACGAGCCAGCGGGACCACGCCATCGGCCGCTCCCGAGGCGGGCTGACTACGAAGATCCACCTCGCCGCCGACGGCAACTGCCGGCCGCTGGCTTTCGTGCTTTCGGCCGGACAGGCCGGTGACGCGCCCGCCTTCACCGAAGTGATGGCAAGACTGCGCGTCCCCCGACGCGTCGGGCGTCCCCGGATTCGGCCCGACATGGTTCTGGCCGACAAGGCGTACTCCTCCCGGGCCATCCGCGAACACCTGCGACGGCGAGGGATTCGGACGGTCATCCCGGTCCCAGCCGACCAGCAGGGCCACCGGCTCCGTCGGGGCAGCCACGGCGGCCGGCCGCCTGCCTTCGACCGCGAGGCATACAAGCAGCGCAACACCGTCGAGCGATGCATCAACCGCCTCAAACAGTGGCGAGGGATTGCCACCCGCTACGAGAAGACCGCCACCGTCTACCTCGCCGGACTCCACGTCGCAGCCATCCTCATCTGGTCAGCGCGATGATCCGAGAGAAACGGCCTAGGCCGGTCAGCCCGCGGCGGCGCAGTCGGCGCAGGTGCCGAAGATCTCCACCGTGTGGGCGACGTTCACGTAGCCGTGTTCGGCGGCGATGGACTCCGCCCACTTCTCCACGGCCGGGCCCTCGACCTCGACGGCCTTGCCGCACTTGCGGCACACCAGGTGGTGGTGGTGGTCGCCGGTGGAGCAGCGGCGGTAGACGGACTCGCCGTCGCTGGTGCGCAGGACGTCGACCTCGCCCGCGTCCGCCAGGGACTGCAGGGTGCGGTAGACGGTGGTCAGGCCCACGGAATCACCGCGGTGCTTGAGCATGTCGTGGAGTTCCTGGGCGCTGCGGAACTCGTCCACCTCGTCCAGTGCGGCCGCCACCGCGGCCCGCTGGCGGGTGGACCGTCCTCGTACTGGCGCGGTATTCATCTCGCCAGGCGCAGTCGCCACCGGTTCCTCCTCGTATAGGGCTTGCCGCCATTGTGCCAGCCCTTCAAGGCCCCCAGGGGGCGCCTTGTCGATCATGCCGGGCTCGTGGGCTCCGGCACCCTGATCCGGCCTGACCGGCAAGACCCCCTAGACCTTCACATCGTCGCGCGTGCAGACCTCTTCGGCCGTCTGCGCGGCCCTGGCCCGGCGGCGGGCCAGGGGGGCGGAAAGGGCGGTCAGCACCATGAAGACGCCGATCGCGAGCAGCACGATCGTCGCGCCCGACGGCACGTTGATGTAGTAGGTGGCGGCCGTGCCGGTCAGGGAGACGGTCACGCTGATGGCCATGGCCAGCCCCAGCGTGGTGGCGAAGCTGCGGGTGAGCCGCTGGGCGGCGGCGACCGGGATCACCAGCATCGCGCTGACCAGCAGCAGGCCGACGATGCGCATGGCGACGGTGACGGTGACCGCGGCGGTGACCGCGATCAGCAGGTTCAGCGCGCGGACGGGCAGGCCGGTGACCCGGGCGAACTCCTCGTCCTGGCAGACGGCGAAGAGCTGCCGGCGCAGGCCGATCGCGACGGCGAGGACGAAGGCGGCGAGGATCGCCATCGCGGTCACGTCCTCGGCGGCGACCGTGGTGATCGAGCCGAACATGGAGCCCAGGAGGCTGGCGGTCTGGCCGCCGCCGAGGTTGATGATCATGACGCCGCCGGCGAGGCCGCCGTAGAACAGCATGGCGAGGGCGACGTCCCCGCTGGTCCTGCCACGGGCGCGGATCAGTTCCATGCCGACGGCGCCGACGACGGCGACCAGGGTCGCCATCCAGACCGGGCTGGACTGCAGCACGAAGCCGAGGGCGACACCGGTCATGGCGACGTGGCCGAGGCCGTCGCCCATGAGCGCCTGGCGGCGCTGGACGAGGTACGTGCCGATGGCGGGGGCCGTGACGCCGACCAGGGCGGCCGCGATCAGCGCGCGCTGCATGAAGGCGTACTCGAGGATGTCCATCAGCTGAGCAGTCCCGTCCGCAGGGGCTCGGCGTCGTGCGCCGCGTGGGGGTGTACGTGGTCGTGGCCGGGCAGGGCGTGCTGGCCCACGGCCTCCGGGGGCGGGCCGTCGTGGACGACGCAGCCGTCGCGCAGGACGACGGCGCGGTCGATCAGGGGCTCCAGCGGACCCAGCTCGTGCAGGACGAGCAGGACGGCCGAGCCGGCTTCGACCTGCGCGCGCAGGGCGCTCGCCAGGACCTCCTGGTTGGCGAGGTCCACGCCCGCCATCGGCTCGTCCATGATCAGCAGTTCGGGTTCGACGGCGAGCGCCCGGGCTATGAGGACGCGCTGGTGCTGGCCGCCGGAGAGGGCGTCCACCGAGACGTCGGCGTGCGCGTCCATGCCGACCAGCTCCAGGGCGTGCTCGATGGCGGCCTTGTCGGCCTTGCGCAGGAGGCCGAAACGGGAGCGGGCGAGGCGGCCGGAGGAGACGACCTCGCGGACGGTGGCCGGGACGCCGCCAGCGGCGGTGGTGCGCTGTGGCACGTACCCGATGCGCGACCAGTCGCGGAAGCGCTTGAAGTCGGTGCCGAAGAGGCTGAGGGAGCCGTCGGTCAGCGGGACCTGCCCGACCACGGCGCGGACGGCCGTGGACTTGCCGGAGCCGTTGGCCCCGAGCAGGGCGACGACCTCGCCGCGGTGGACGGTGAGGTCGATTCCGCGCAGCACGGGGCGCGAGCCGAGCGAGGCCTTGGCCCCGCGCAGGGATATGACGGGCCGGTCGTCGGCCGGCCGGGGCGGGGACTGCATGGCTCGCGCCTCCGTTGCTGCTGTCATCACTTGGCTCCGAGTGCCTTCTGGAGGTTCTTCAGGTTGGACCGCATGACCTCGAAGTAGTCGGTGCCCTGGGACGTGTCGGTGATGCCCTCGATGGGGTCGAGGACGTCGGTCTTCAGGCCGGTGTCCGTCGCGAGGGTCTTCGCCGTCTTGTCGCTGGCCAGCGTCTCGAAGAACACGGTGGTGACATTGTCCTTCTTCGCGACGGCCTGAAGATCCTTCATCCTGGCCGGGCTGGGCTCGGACTCGGGGTCGACGCCGGCGATGCCCTCCTGGTCGAGGCCGTAGCGCTCGGCGAGGTGACCGAAGGCGGAGTGGGTGGTGATGAAGGTCCGGGAGGCCGTGTTCTTCAGGCCGTCCTTGAACTCGGTGTCCAACGCGGCCAGCTTGCCGACCAGTTCGTCGGTGTTCTTCCGGTAGTCCGCCGCGTGGCCGGGGTCGGCCTTCTCCAGGGCCGCGCCGACGCCCTTGGCGACCTCCGCGTACTTGACGGGGTCGAGCCAGACGTGGGGGTCGGTGCCGCTCCCGCCGTGGTCGTGGCCCTCGTGCTCGCCGGCGTGCTCCCCGGCGTGCTCGTCGCCCTCCTGGTGCGCGTGGCCCTCCTCGCCGTGGCCCGGCCCGGCGCCGTGGGCCTCCAGCGAGGTGAGGGTGGCGGTGTCGACGATGTTCTTCACGCCGGACTGGGCGACGGCCTTGTCGACGGCGGGCTGCAGGTTCTTGAGGTAGAGGACCACGTCGGCCTCGCCGAGCTGCGCGGTCTGCTGGGGAGTGATCTCCAGGTCGTGCGGTTCGACGCCCGGCTTGGTCAGACCGTCGACCTTCACGTGCTCCTTGCCGATCTGCTCGGCGAGGAACTGCAGCGGGTAGAACGACGCCGTCACGCCGAGCTTGCCGTCCTCGCCGCCGGTGGCGCCCGCTCCGGAGCAGGCGGTCAGGGCCGTGGCGCCGAGGGCGACGGCGCCGGCGAGGGCGGCGGTGGGTATGAGGCGTCGTACGTTCATGACATCCATTTTCATCAAAGATGGAAACGGTTGTCAAAAACCCAGGTGGGAGAGCCGGGTGGGCTGCCGTGGAAGGGGAACCGATTTGAAAGGGGGGGTGCGGGCGCCGGTAACCTAAGGACTTCGCCGTTCGTCCTCGTAATGAAGAGAGCACCGTGGCCGCCGACAAGATCGACACCATCGTCAGCCTGAGCAAGCGCCGTGGCTTCGTTTTCCCGTGCAGTGAGATCTACGGCGGCTCCCGGGCTGCCTGGGATTACGGTCCGCTGGGTGTCGAGCTCAAGGAGAACATCAAGCGCCAGTGGTGGAAGGCCATGGTCACCGGGCGTGAGGACGTCGTCGGTCTCGACTCGTCCGTGATCCTGGCCCCCGAGGTCTGGGTGGCCTCCGGCCACGTCGCCACGTTCTCGGACCCGCTGACCGAGTGCACCTCCTGCCACAAGCGCCACCGCGCCGACCACCTGGAAGAGGCGTACGAGGCCAAGCACGGCCGCCTCCCCGCCAACGGTCTGGCCGACATCAACTGCCCCAACTGCGGTGTGAAGGGCCAGTTCACCGAGCCGAAGCAGTTCTCCGGCATGCTGGAGACCCACCTCGGCCCGACCCAGGACACCGGCTCCAAGGCCTACCTGCGCCCCGAGACCGCCCAGGGCATCTTCACGCAGTTCGCCCAGGTCCAGGTGACCTCGCGCAAGAAGCCGCCCTTCGGTATCGCGCAGATGGGCAAGTCCTTCCGCAACGAGATCACGCCGGGCAACTTCATCTTCCGCACCCGCGAGTTCGAGCAGATGGAGATGGAGTTCTTCGTCAAGCCCGGCGAGGACGAGCAGTGGCAGGAGTACTGGATGCAGGAGCGGTGGAACTGGTACCGCGACCTCGGCATCCGCGAGGAGAACATCCGCTGGTACGAGCACCCGAAGGAGAAGCTGTCCCACTACTCGAAGCGCACCGCCGACATCGAGTACCGCTTCAACTTCGGTGGCAGTGAGTTCTCCGAGCTCGAGGGCGTCGCCAACCGCACCGACTACGACCTCAAGGCGCACTCCGCGGCCTCCGGCCAGGACCTCTCCTTCTTCGACCAGGAGGCCGGCGAGCGCTACACCCCGTTCGTCATCGAGCCGGCGGCCGGTGTGAACCGCGCCATGCTCGCCTTCATGCTCGACGCGTACAACGAGGACGAGGCCCCCAACGCCAAGGGCGTCATGGAGAAGCGCACCGTGATGCGCCTCGACCCGCGCCTGGCCCCGATCAAGGTCGCCGTCCTGCCGCTGTCCCGCAACGCGCAGCTGTCGCCGAAGGCCAAGGGCCTCGCCGCCGACCTGCGCAAGAACTGGAACATCGAGTTCGACGACGCGGGTGCCATCGGCCGCCGCTACCGCCGCCAGGACGAGATCGGTACGCCGTTCTGCGTCACCGTCGACTTCGACACCCTGGACGACAACGCGGTGACCGTGCGCGAGCGCGACACCATGAAGCAGGAGCGCGTGTCCCTGGACCAGATCCAGGGCTACCTCGGCAGCCGCCTGCTCGGCTGCTGACGACCGTCGCACGAACGACCGGTGGCCCGGTGCGCACATTGCGCCCCGGGCCACCGGTCGTTCTTCTCTGCTGCGGTCAGGCCGCCGAGGCCTCCGCCTCCGCGGCGGCCGCCTCGGCGGCCCGCCTCTCGCCCTCGGCCTGCGAGCGCTTGCCGTACAGAGCGGTCCACACGCCCAGGCAGCCGAGAACCGTGTAGATCATGACCGGGCTGACCACGACCATCGTGTCGGTGTCCACGACGAAGGCCAGGGCGATCCGCACCGCCGCCTCGGCGAGGTACACGACGCCCCAGACGGTGGTCATCACGATCATCGTCCGGCGGAAGCCCTCGTACTGCCACAGGCCGTTCCACCAGGCCGTGCTCTCGGGCGTGCCGTCGGTGGCGAACTTCCGCCCGAAGTAGAACATCAGCGGCCTGGGCGCGAGCAGCGTGGCCAGGCAGAGCAGACCGAACAGCCCGGTCACCCCTGAGTCCTTGATCAGCAGGGCCCGGGCCGAATGCGCGCCGATCAGCGAGACGACCGCCGTGATCACCAGGAAGACCAGGGTGACGACGGCGAATTCGTCGAGCTTGCGGCGCCAGGCCAGATTGATCGCGCTGTCGAGCACGGGCCACGCGCTGCTGAGCAGGAGCGCGCCGAACTCGCTCCAGCCGTGGTCGCGCAGCTGGTGGTACGTGATGATCGGCGCGACCACGTTGAGCCCGATGGTCAGGAGCCATCCGAGGGCGGCTGCGCCGCCCGAACGCGCCGGAGGCGCTGGTCGTTCCGTCCGGTTGTCTTGAGCGGACATGGTTCCCCCGTAGATGCCTGATGAGGCTGGTGGGGGAACCGTATGAATCTTGACTGCGCACGAACAAGTGCGGCGTACCCAAAAGGATCACAAAACCGTGCCGGACGGCCCGTTCGGGATGATCGGGCGCGTGTCAGGCGCGCAGGCCCCGGATCACCAGAGCCGTGACCGCCTCGAACTCCGTGACGATGGTGGGGGAGAACCACTCCGCCGCGTACTGCGGGTCGTGGAAGCGGCCGGTGGCGTCGAAGACCGCGCGGGCCGCAGCCGGCACGTCGCGGGCCGCGAGTGAACCGTCGGCGACGCCCTGGGCGATGATCCGCGCCAACTGGTCGATCAGCTCGGTCAGATGCTGCTCCACCGTCCCGCTGTTCTCGGCGAGGAGCACCGTGTACGTGGCGAACAGCTCGGGATCGTCACCGGCCTTGTGGCGCTTGGCCTCGAACAGCGCCTCCAGCCAGGCCTCCAGCTTGCCGGGCGTGCTCTCGGCGGGGGCCGAGGTGATCTGCTCCAGCATCACGACGCTCTTGGCGAGCCAGCGGTCCGTGACCGCCTCGCGCAGCGCGGCCTTCGAGGGGAAGTGCCGGTAGACGCTGCCGTGGCTGACGCCCAGGGCGCGCGCCACGTCCACGACGGTCGCCTTGGTGGGGCCGAAGCGGCGCAGCACCTCCTCGGTGGTCTCGAGGATGCGTTCGGGGGTGAGGGGCTCGGCGGCAGCGGGTGGCATGGGTACGACCGTACCGCCAGCTCAGTGCTCGCTGTCGAGGTGGGCCATCTGCGCCGCGGGATACCGGTCGCCCGCCGCCGCGCCGACGGGCACGGCCGCCTCGATGGCGGCCAGGTCCGCCGGGCCCAGGTCGATCCGCAGGGCACCCAGTGCCTCGGTGAGGCGGTCCCGGCGCCGGGCGCCCACCAGCGGCACGATGTCCTCACCGCGCGAGAGCACCCAGGCGATGGCGGTCTGGGCGACGCTCACGCCCTTGTCGTCGGCGACCTTGCGCAGGGCGTCGACCAGGTCCAGGTTGCGGTGGAGGTTCTCGCCCTGGAAGCGGGGGCTCATCCCGCGGAAGTCCCCCGGGGCCAGAGCCCGGTCACGGGTGAAGTGGCCGCTGATCAGACCGCGGGAGAGCACCCCGTACGCCGTGACGCCGATGCCGAGCTCGCGCGCGGTCGGCAGGATCGCGTCCTCGATCCCGCGCGAGATCAGCGAGTACTCGATCTGGAGGTCGGAGATCGGGGCCACGGCGGCGGCCCGGCGCAGGGTGTCGGCACCGACCTCGGAGAGGCCGATGTGGCGCACGTGCCCGGCCTCGACCGCTTCGGCGATGGCCCCGACGGTCTCCTCGATCGGCACGTCCGGGTCCACCCGGGCGATCCGGTAGACGTCGATGTGGTCCCGGCCGAGCCGCTGGAGCGAGTAGGCCAGGAAGTTCCTGACGGCCTGGGGCCGGCCGTCGTATCCGGTGAAGCCGCCCTCGACCGTGCGCAGCGCGCCGAACTTGACGCTGGTCAGCGCCCGGTCCCGGGCCGCCGCGGGTGCTGTGCGCAGGGCTTCGTGGATCAGCAGCTCGTTGTGGCCCATGCCGTAGAAGTCGCCGGTGTCGAGCAGTGCGCTCGCGCCCTCGGGGACGGCGTCCAGGTACGCGTGGATGGTCGCGATGGACTCGGAGCGGTCGGCCTCGCCGTAGAGGGCGGACATCCCCATGCAGCCCAGCCCGACCGGGAAGACGGCGGGGCCGGTGCTGCCGAGGCGCCGCCGTGCGGTCGTGGTTGCGGTGGTCGCGCCGAAGCGCTCGTTCGTGGTCATGGAACGAGAATGGCATGACGAGTGACAGATTTCAATATCTGTCACTCGTCGGTGTCATGCGAGGATCCGCAGCGTCAGCGCAGCCGCGGCGGCCAGGGCGAGGACGGCCGCCGGTGCCAGCTCGTAGTCCTTGACCCGCAGGTGGCTGATGACGGCGCCGACGAAGTAGAGGGTCACGCCTACCGCCGCGGCCACCCCGAGCGGAGTGATCCAGAGGCCGGCGACCAGGCCCGCCGCTCCCGCGGCCTTGAGGGTGGCCAGTCGTGGCAGCCAGGAGTCGGGGACCTGGACCTTCCGCATGCTCGCGACGATCTGGTCGTTGCGCTGGAGGGTGAAGGCGGCGGAGGCGGCCAGGACGAGGGCGAGCAGGCCGCCGACGACGGCGTAGCCGAGGAACATGGGGAGCTCCAATGATTGGCGATGTCAGATCATTGAATAGCATCAACGATGTGCTCATCGCAATCATTTCCCGGTTGCTACGATGTGGACCATGACCCCAGACCAGGACGGATCGCACCCCCCGCAGCGACTGGGCCTGCTGCTGGCCTGGCACGGAGCGGTCACCCAGACCCGCATGAAGCGCGCCCTCGGCGCGGCCGGGCTCACCGCGCGGCACGCGATGACGCTGATGCACCTGGAGGGCGGCCCCATCAGCCAGCGGGCGCTCGCCGACCGGCTGGAGGTGGACCCGAGCGTCCTCGTCGGGATCCTGAACGACCTGGAGGGCGAAGGCCTCGCCGAACGCCGCCGCGACCCCGCCGACCGGCGCCGACACAACGTGGGCATCACCCCCGCCGGGGAAGCCGCCCTCGCGAAGACGAACGCCGCCCTCGACGAGGTCGAGGACGGCATGTTCGCGGGCCTGTCGGCCCAGGAACGCGATCACCTGCGCACCCTCCTCGACCGGGTCAACGCCTCGGCCGAGGACTTCGCCTGCGACGAGTGACCCCGTCCGGGGCCGTGACCGGCAGGACGCGAAAGGACGCGCCCGGGGGCGTGTCCGCGACGTAGCGCCGCCCGCCCGGAGGTCGGGCCGGGCGGGCGTCCGCTGCCACGGGGCCCTCTCCGGGCCGCCGGGCCGAGGGGGAGCCCCGCACGCCGGCCCGGCCGAGTACGGGACGTACTCGCGCGCGCCCCGGCGGCGCGGTGAGGTGCGGGGCCGGTCGCCACGGGACAGGCGGCCCCTGCGGACACGCCCCCCGGCGGCACCGCGGCGGATCAGGGCCGGGCAGCGCCTAGCCGCGCGGGGAGCCCACGGGCGCCGTGGGGCCCGCCGACTCCTCCAGCCTGCGGGCCGTGCGCTCCGCCGTCCCGCGGGCCCAGTTGCCGCTCGTCGCCGCGCCCACGACCAGGACGAGCAGCCCGCACAGCGTGATGATCCACCAGGCCGGCTGGGCCGCCCCGGAGAAGTCGGCGCCACCGGCCAGCCCCGCCGCCAGCACCGAGCCGATGACCGCGACGCCCAGCGTGCCGCCCGTCTGCCGGCTGGTGGAGGCGATGGCCGCCGCGACACCCGCCTGGGAGCGCGGCATCCCCGACACCGCCGTGTTGGTGATCGGCGCGTTCACCATGCCGAAGCCGAGCCCGAAGAGGACGTACCCGGTGAAGAGCAGCGGGTTGGAGGTCTCCGCCTCGAACAGGGCGAACAGCAGCCCGCTGGTCGCCATCGCCACCCCCGCGATCAGCAGGCAGATCCGCGGCCCCCGGCTGCCCACCAGCCGCCCCGCCAGCGGCGCGAACAGCACGGTCAGGCCGGCCATCGGCAGCATGTACAGCCCGGCGTGCAGGGCGCTGAGCCCCCGTACGTCCTGCAGGTAGAGCGTGTTCAGGAAGAGGAAGCCGGCCAGCCCGGCGAAGGCGCTGATCGCGATCACCGTCGAGCCGCTGAAGGGCGCACTGCGGAAGAACCGGAGGTCGATCAGCGGCTCCGCGCACCGGGGCTCATGGACCAGCAGCCCGACGAAGGAGGCGACGGCCACCACCGCGCACCCCATGATCAGCGGCGACCGCCAGCCGGCGGCGGGCGCCTCGATGATCCCGTACGTCAGGCTGCCGAGCAGCGCGATGACCAGCACCTGGCCCAGCGGGTCGGGGCGGCGCGGGCGGGCCGCCCGGGACTCCGGGATGTGGCGCAGGGTCAGCGCGAGCGCCGCCAGGCCGATCGGCACGTTGATCAGGAAGATCGAGCGCCAGCCCACCGAGTCCACCAGCACCCCGCCGATCAGCGGGCCCGCCGCCATGGAGATGCCGCCGACCGCGCCCCACACGCCGATGGCCCGGGCCCGTTCGGCCGGGTCCGTGTAGGTGTTGGTGATGATCGACATCGCGACCGGGTTGAGCATCGCGCCGCCGACCGCCTGCACCATCCGGAAGACGATGAGCCAGCCGAGGCTCGGCGCGAGCGAACAGAGCAGGGAGCCCAGGCCGAAGGTCAGCAGACCGGCGACGAACACCTTGCGGCGGCCGATCCGGTCGGCCGTGGATCCCGCGAGCATCAGCAGCGAGGCCAGGACGAGCGTGTACGCGTCGATGGTCCACTGGAGGCCGGCGACCGAGGCGTCCAGCTCGCGGCGCATCGACGGGAGCGCGACGTTGAGCACGGTGTTGTCGAGGCTGACGATGAGCAGGCTCATGCAGCAGATCGCCAGGACGATCGTGCGCTGCCGGTGACTCGGCTCGATCATGCGCCGATGCTACGTCCGCCCGACCCCCTCGGCATGCGGGACAATGGGCGGATGACCACGCTCCCTCCGCCTCTCGCGATCGGCCCGCACACCGTGCAGCCCCCGGTGGTGCTCGCGCCCATGGCCGGCATCACCAATGCCCCGTTCCGTACCCTCTGCCGGGAGTTCTCGGGCGGCAAGGGGCTGTTCGTGAGCGAAATGATCACGACCCGCGCCCTGGTCGAGCGCAACGAGAAGACCATGCAGCTGATCCACTTCGACGAGACCGAGAAGCCCCGGTCGATTCAGCTGTACGGGGTCGACCCGGTGACGGTGGGCAAGGCGGTCCGCATGATCGTCGAGGAGGACCGTGCCGACCACATCGACCTCAACTTCGGCTGCCCGGTCCCCAAGGTCACCCGGAAGGGTGGCGGCTCCGCGCTGCCCTACAAGCGCAACCTGCTGCGCGCGATCCTGCGCGAGGCCGTCGCCGGGGCCGGTGACCTGCCGGTGACCATGAAGATGCGCAAGGGCATCGACGACGACCACCTCACCTACCTCGACGCCGGCCGCATCGCCGTCGAGGAGGGGGTCACCGCGATCGCCCTGCACGGGCGGACCACGGCGCAGCACTACGGCGGCACCGCAGACTGGGACGCCATCGCGCGGCTGAAGGAGCACGTGCCGGAGATACCGGTACTGGGCAACGGCGACATCTGGTGCGCCGAGGACGCGCTGCGCATGGTCCGCGAGACCGGCTGCGACGGCGTGGTCGTGGGCCGCGGGTGCCTGGGGCGGCCGTGGCTGTTCAACGACCTGGTGGCGGCCTTCGAGGGGCGGCCCGAGGACTTCCACCGGCCCGCGCTGCGCGAGGTCGCGCAGACGATGCACCGGCACGCCCAGCTGCTGGGCGAGTGGATCGGCGACGAGACGCGCGGCGTGATCGACTTCCGTAAGCACGTCGCCTGGTACCTGAAGGGCTTCTCGGTCGGGTCCGAGATGCGCAAGAAGCTCGCGGTCACCTCTTCCCTGGCCGAGTTGAACGCTCATCTGAGCGAGCTCGATCTGGATCAAGAGTGGCCGGAGAGCGCGGACGGCCCGCGCGGCCGGACGTCCGGAAACAACCGAGTTGTCCTGCCGGACGGCTGGCTGAAGGACCCGTACGACTGCGCGGGCGTGAGCGAGGACGCGGAACTGGACACCTCCGGAGGCTGACAAATCGCCCTCCGTGGTGCGTGATATACGCCACGCATGGGAGAGGTTTCGCTCAGATGAGCGCGTAAGTCACGGGTAAGACTTTCAAAGGGTGGCACTGGGTGCCACCCTTTGTGTGTTCAATACTTGAACACAAATGTATCGATGATCGCTCATCCGAGCGTGAACAGGCCTCAGGAGCCCCCTGCCCCTTCGGGATCTGAACGCTCTTCGTACTTTCTGGTTACCCTTGAGTTACTTTCGATCTGCTGGCGCACGGGTGGTTACGTCCGCATGACGGCCAAGTGGACGTACCCAGAAGCCTTCGATCTGGGTATGTTCCTGGCCGTCAGGGCAGCCACCGAGCCTCGAGGAGTCGAGACCCGTGTCGGAAAACAAAGATCAGAAGTTCGTCTACGACTTCACCGAGGGCAACCGCGACCTCAAGGACCTCCTCGGCGGCAAGGGAGCCAACCTCGCCGAGATGACCAACCTGGGTCTGCCGGTCCCTCCCGGCTTCACCATCACCACCGAGGCCTGCAAGGTCTACCTCGAGAGCGGCTCGGCCCCGGCCGCGCTGCGCGACGAGGTCAGCGCCCACCTTGCCGCCCTCGAGTCGAAGATGGGCAAGAAGCTCGGCCAGTCGGACGACCCGCTGCTGGTCTCCGTGCGTTCCGGCGCCAAGTTCTCGATGCCCGGCATGATGGACACCGTCCTGAACATCGGCCTCTCCGACGAGTCGGTCACCGGCCTCGCCTCCCAGGCCGGTGACGAGCGCTTCGCGTGGGACTCCTACCGCCGCCTGATCCAGATGTTCGGCAAGACCGTCCTCGGCGTCGAGGGCGAGCTCTTCGAGGACGCCCTGGACGAGGCCAAGGCCGCCAAGAAGGTCACCGTCGACACCGACCTCGACGCCGCCGACCTGAAGAAGCTCGTCAAGGTCTTCAAGAAGATCGTGGCGAAGGAGGCCGGCCGCGAGTTCCCGCAGGACGCCCGCGAGCAGATGGACCTCGCCGTCGAGGCCGTCTTCAACTCGTGGAACACCGACCGCGCCAAGCTGTACCGCCGCCAGGAGCGCATCCCGAGCGACCTGGGCACCGCGGTCAACGTCTGCTCCATGGTCTTCGGCAACCTGGGCCCCGACTCCGGCACCGGCGTCGCCTTCACCCGTGACCCCGCCAGCGGCCACGCGGGCGTCTACGGCGACTACCTCCAGAACGCCCAGGGCGAGGACGTCGTCGCGGGCATCCGCAACACCGTGCCGCTCGCGGACCTGGAGGCCATCGACAAGGCCTCGTACGACCAGCTCATGACGATCATGACGACGCTGGAGACCCACTACAAGGACCTCTGCGACATCGAGTTCACGATCGAGCGCGGCCAGCTGTGGATGCTCCAGACCCGTGTCGGCAAGCGCACCGCCGGCGCCGCCTTCCGCATTGCCACCCAGCTCGTGGACCAGGGCCTGATCGACGAGGCCGAGGCCCTCCAGCGCGTCAGCGGCCACCAGCTGGCCCAGCTGATGTTCCCGCGTTTCGACGAGGGCGCGAAGACCACCCTGCTCGGCCGCGGCATCGCCGCCTCCCCGGGCGCGGCGGTCGGCAAGGCCGTCTTCGACTCCTACACGGCCGTCAAGTGGTCCCGCTCCGGCGAGAAGGTCATCCTGATCCGCCGCGAGACCAACCCCGACGACCTGGACGGCATGATCGCCTCCGAGGGCATCCTGACCTCGCGCGGCGGCAAGACCTCGCACGCGGCCGTCGTCGCCCGCGGCATGGGCAAGACCTGCGTCTGCGGTGCCGAGGAGCTCGACGTCGACACCAAGCGCCGCCGCATGACGGTCGGCGAGACGGTCATCGAAGAGGGCGACGTCGTCTCCATCGACGGCTCCACCGGCAAGGTCTACCTCGGCGAGGTACCCGTCGTACCCTCCCCGGTCGTCGAGTACTTCGAGGGGCGCATGCACGCCGGCGCCGACGACGCCGACGAGCTCGTTGCCGCCGTGCACCGGATCATGGCCTACGCGGACCGTGTCCGCCGCCTGCGGGTGCGCGCCAACGCCGACAACGCCGAGGACGCGCTGCGCGCCCGTCGCTTCGGCGCCCAGGGCATCGGCCTGTGCCGCACCGAGCACATGTTCCTCGGTGAGCGCCGCGAGATGGTCGAGCGCCTGATCCTCGCCGACACCGACGGCGAGCGCGACGAGGCACTCAGTGCCCTGCTGCCGCTGCAGAAGAAGGACTTCATCGAGCTGTTCGAGGCGATGGACGGCCTGCCCGTCACCGTCCGCCTGCTCGACCCGCCGCTGCACGAGTTCCTGCCCGACATCACCGAGCTGTCGGTGCGCGTCGCCCTCGCCGAGTCCCGCAAGGACGCCAACGAGAACGACCTGCGCCTGCTCCAGGCCGTCCACAAGCTGCACGAGCAGAACCCGATGCTGGGTCTGCGCGGTGTCCGCCTGGGCCTGGTCATCCCCGGTCTGTTCGCCATGCAGGTCCGGGCGATCGCCGAGGCCGCGGCCGAGCGCAAGAACGCCAAGGGCGACCCCCGCGTCGAGATCATGATCCCGCTCGTGGGCACCGTCCAGGAGCTGGAGATCGTCCGCGAGGAGGCCGACGCGGTCATCGCCGAGGTCGAGGCCGCCACCGGCACCACCCTCAAGCTCTCCATCGGCACCATGATCGAGCTGCCGCGCGCCGCCCTGACGGCCGCCCAGATCGCCGAGGCCGCGCAGTTCTTCTCCTTCGGTACGAACGACCTGACCCAGACGGTGTGGGGCTTCTCCCGCGACGACGTCGAGGCCAGCTTCTTCACCGCGTACCTGGAGAAGGGCATCTTCGGGGTCTCGCCCTTCGAGACCATCGACAAGGACGGCGTCGGCTCCCTCGTGCGCCACGCGGTCGAGCAGGGCCGGGCCACCCGCCCCGACCTCAAGCTCGGCGTCTGCGGTGAGCACGGCGGTGACCCCGAGTCCGTCCACTTCTTCCACGAGGTCGGCCTCGACTACGTCTCCTGCTCGCCCTTCCGGATTCCGGTGGCGCGCCTGGAGGCCGGCCGTGCCGCCGCCGAGGCGAAGGGCAGCGACAGCCGCTGACCCACCGGCCCCTCACAAGGGCCCCACAGACCGCGCCTGTCCCCGGGTTCCCTGACTGCCCGGGGGCGGGCGCGCCTCAATTTCTTGTTCAACAAGTCTTTACGCCAGCAGGCGGTGGACGGATCCCCACCCGTCCACCGCCGCTGTCATTCTGCCGGGCACGTCGGCGCTTCCCAGTGCGACCGACCGCCAGGCCCCGCAAAGCCCCCCACGGCCTTCGCGGAGCGTTTCGGTCGCACCGGAGTGTGCCCGGCGGAGTACAGGATTTCGGTTGTCACGCCCCTGCCGAAAGGGGTTTCAACTGTGGCCGAAAGGGCGTGGTGACCACGTGTGACTGCGTGCATACTCATGGGGCGGGGGGATTGCGGTTGCACAGGTGGGGGTTCGGTGCTGCGTATCCATTTCACTGGAGTGGACCTGGCACGCGTACGGATGGCAGGGCGTCCCGATGCGTTGTGGGAGACGATTCTCAGCTTTCACCGCTTAAGAGACCGGCGCGATGCCCGGTTGTTCGGTGAATGGCGTACGGAAACCCGGAGCAGGTTGAATAGTGAAACACGCACGCTCGGTATGCTCATACCGAGTCGCGGTTATTTCCCCGATTTCCTGACCCCTGTGGAGGGGCAGTACGGGTGGGACGTGGGCCTCGACGCGCTGCGCGGGATCCGCCCCGAGCGCATGCGCCGGGAGCTCCAGCTGCTGGGCGCCGGCGCGCCCGCGACACCACGGCTGCGGGACTTCATGGAGGGCGGCACCAAGCAGCTCCCGCGGCTGATGGGCGAGCTGCGCGCCTACCACCGGGCCGCCGTGGAGCCGTACTGGACCCACATACAGGCCCAGATAGAAGCCGAACGGGCGGCACGCGGCCGCGCGTTGCTCGACGGCGGAGCCGACGAGCTGCTGGCCTCGCTGCCGCCCATGCTGCGCTGGCGGGCCCCGGTACTGGAGTGCGACTACCCGGTGGACCGGGACGTACGGCTGCGGGGACGCGGGCTGCTGCTCCAGCCGTCCTTCTTCTGCCGGCGCACCGCAGTGACCCTGCACGACCCGGAACTGCCGCCGGTGCTGGTGTACCCGGCCGCCGCGCAGCTGGCCTCCGCGCCGGGGAGCGGCGAGGCGGCCCGGCCCGCCGAGGAGCAGCGCCAGCGCACCCTGGGCAAGCTGGTCGGGCACACCCGCTCGGTCGTGCTGCGGGCCATCGGGGACGGCGCGACCACCAGCGAGCTGGCACGGCGGGCCGGGGTCTCACTGGCCTCCGCGAGCCAGCACGCCTGCGTGATGCGCGAGGCGGGCCTGGTCACCACCCTGCGCCGCGGCAACGCGGTCCTGCACACCGTGACCCCGCTGGGAGCCGCGCTGCTCAAGGGCGGGGCCGTGGCCTCCTGAGAGCCGGCGGGGCCGTCGCCTCCTGATACGACGGCGGCCCCCGGCCCCACCAGGGCCGGAGGCCGGGGGAACCGGGGGCCGCGGGAACGTCCGTCAGGTCCGGAACGGGCCCGTCACCTCGTAGGTGATGCCGCCGGAGGAGCTGCCGCTCGTGCCGCGCTGGCTGGAGAAGTAGAGCCGGTCGCCTGCGGGCGAGAAGGCCGGGCCGGTGATCTCCGAGGAGGACTGTCCGGTGATCCGCAGGAAGGGCGCCACCACGTCGTCCGGGGTGATCACGCAGATCTCCATGGTGCCGCCGTCCTCCGCGACGTACAGGTCGCCGTAGGAGGAGCCGGTGACGTTGTCGACACCCGTCAGCGGAGCCGCGCCGCCGGGTACGAGCGAGTCGTCGTAGGCCAGCTCGTAGGTGTTGTTCGTGAGGTTGAGCTGCCAGACGCGGTTGTCGCCCTTGGTGGTGAACCAGACGGTGTCGTTGGCGTAGTGGCAGCCCTCGCCGCCGTTGAACTTCTTGGAGCCGGAGACCTGGCTGCGGGTCGCCGTCGGGGAGCCGTCCGGGTCCGGGACGTTCTGCCACGTGAAGGAGCCGGAGGTGGCCGTACCGGCCTTGAGGACCTGGAGGGTGCCGGAGGAGAGGTTGCCCCAGGTGGTGGGGATGAAGCGGTAGAAGCAGCCGCTCGACTCGTCCTCCGTCAGGTAGATCACCTGACGGACCGGGTCGGCGGCGGCGGCCTCGTGCTTGAAGCGGCCCATCGCCGGGCGCTGGACCGCCGCGTTCACGCCGTACGGGTCGGCCTCGTAGACGAAGCCGCGGTCGACCTCCTCGCAGGACAGCCAGGTGTTCCACGGGGTCTTGCCGCCCGCGCAGTTCTGCCGGGTGTTCGACAGGATCCGGTAGGCGCCGGTCACGGTGCCGGAGGAGTTGAACTTCACCGCGCTCGCGCCGCCGGAGGGGTTGATCTCCGAGTTCGACACGTAGATCCAGCCCGAGCCGTCGGCGTAACAGGCACCACCGTCGGGGGCGCTGTGCCAGGTGTACGAGGTGCCGCCGACGGTCTGGCCCGAGCGGGCGATCACCCGGCTGGTGAAACCGCTCGGGAGCATGATCCCGTTGGCGTCGGCCGCGCCGAGCGCCCCGTAGGGACCGGCACCGGGCTGGGCGGGCGCCGCGTAGGCCGCCCCGTGCATCAACGTGCCGCCGAAGGCGGCCGCCGACGAACCGATCACTGCGCCGCGCAGGAAGGTACGACGTTCCACGGTCACTCCTGTGGGAGGAAGGCCCCGCGGCCGGTCGGACGCGGGGTCGCACGCGTCGAGGAACCTAGGAGACGCCGGTTGACGCGGCGCCAAATCCTCATTACGCCCGAGCGACCGCTCGGCGTTCAATCCCTCGGCGGGGATTTCGCGGCGCCCGGCCCTTTTTCCCCGGGCCCACCCCGGCCCGCGCGGCATCGGCACCGGCGGGATTCCCGCGCCCGGCCCGGCGTACGGCCGGCGGCGTTCGCACAGCGCCGCGTCCGCGAAGACACCGGCGGCCCGGCGCCCGCCGTACGGTCGGCCCGGTGCGCCGCACCCGCCAGTTCCGGCCTGTCTCGGCGCCCGGGGTTTAGGAGGCGGCCGCACACGGTGGCGTGAAACGACCCATGACGGGACCTTGGGCCCTGGGAAGGTGCCCGGGGGAGGAGGACGGTGGAGGCATGAACCGTTTCGCCGCCGACATCTCGGGCCGTGCCGACCTCGACGTCGTGCTGCGCCGCTTCTACACGGCCGCCTTCGCCGACCCGCGGATCGGGCCCTACTTCACCCGCATCGCCGGCACGGACCTCGAGGTCCACCTGCCCCGGATCGCAGACTTCTGGGAGCGCTCCCTCTTCCGCACCGCCCCGTACCGGCGCAACGCCTTCGCCCCGCACGCCGCGCTGCACTCGGTGCGGACGCTGACCGCCGCCGACTTCGGCCGCTGGGTCCAGCTGTGGCACGCGACGATCGACGGGCTGCACAGCGGGCCGAACGCCGAGCGGGCCAAGGCCCAGGGCGAGCGGATCGCGCTGACCCTCCACCGGCGCCTCGCCGGCCCGGACGCCGACCTGCGGGGCGAGGGCACCACGGGCTTCGTCCCCCTCGCGGCGCTGGAGCTGCGCTCGGCCGCCTGACCTGCGGTTTCGCCGGTCGAGAAGAAAACCTCAAAAAAACGTCGCGCACGGCGATGAGTTTTCGGCGGCCCTTCGGTCTACCTCTCGAAAGCACCGACCGAACAGCCGGAAAGAGAGACCTCGATGTCCGCGACCATGATCTTCGTCAACCTGCCCGTCAAGGACCTGGACGCCAGCAAGGCCTTCTGGGGCAAGCTGGGCTACTCCTTCAACGCCCAGTTCACCGACGAGAACTGCGCCTCGATGGTCATCAGCGACACCATCGTCGCGATGCTCCTGACCGAGGCCCGCTACAAGGACTTCACCCACAAGGAGATCGCGGACGCCACCAGGACGTCCGAGGTCCTGCTGTGTCTGAGCGCCGAGAGCCGCGCCGCCGTCGACGAGCTGGTGGACGGGGCCCTGGCGGCAGGCGCCACCGAACCCCGACCGGCCCAGGACCACGGCGTCATGTACGGCCGTGCCTTCGACGACCTCGACGGCCACACCTGGGAGATCATGTGGATGGACCCGGCCGTCGTCCAGAAGCAGGACTGACCGCCGGCCCACCCCTTCCGGTCAGGAGGTCGCGGCGGTCCGCACCGGGTAGGTACGGACCGCCACCTCCTCGTCGTCCAGGCAGCGCCCCGTCTCCAGGTCGAAGCGCTGCTTGAGCAGCGGGGAGGCCACGAAGGGCCGGCCCGCCGCCGCCCCCACCAGGCCGCGCGAGAGCACGTGCGCGCCGGTGAAGGGGTCCTGGTTGCCGATGGCGTACGCACGGCCCGCGCGGTCGACGAACACCGCGGCCTGGCTCCCGTCGGGCAGCAGCGCGGCGACCCCGCGCCCGGGGACGAGCGCCGAGAACTCGCACACCGTCAGCCAGCCCTGCGCCACTTGCAGTTCCACGGTCATCGGACGGAGCCTCCTATGGTCAGGACGGCCAGGTCGGGCTTGACCTGGTCGCGCTCGGGGACGAACTTCACGGTCGGGTCGGGAGCGCCCGGCGCGTTCACGAAGGACACGAACCGGCGCAGCCGCTCCGGGTCCTGGAGCGTCTCGGCCCATTCGTCCCGGTAGTGCGCCACGTGGTCGGCCATCAGGGACTCCAGCTCCGCGCACAGCCCCAGCGAGTCGTGCACGACCACGTCCCGCAGGTGGTCCAGGCCGCCCTCCAGCCGCTCCAGCCAGGTGGAGGTCCGCTCCAGCCGGTCGGCGGTGCGGATGTAGAACATCAGGAACCGGTCGATCAGCCGGATCAGCTCCGCGTCCGACAGGTCCTGGGCGAGGAGGTCGGCGTGGCGCGGAGTGGCGCCGCCGTTGCCGCCCACGTAGAGGTTCCAGCCGCTCGCCGTCGCGATGACCCCGAAGTCCTTGCTCTGCGCCTCCGCGCACTCGCGGGCGCAGCCGGACACCGCCGACTTCAGCTTGTGCGGGGCGCGCAGCCCCCGGTAGCGCAGCTCCAGGTCGATCGCCATCCGCACGCTGTCCTGGACGCCGTAGCGGCACCAGGTCTGCCCGACGCAGGACTTCACCGTCCGCAGGGCCTTGCCGTAGGCGTGACCGGACTCGAACCCGGCGTCGACGAGCCGTGCCCAGATCCGCGGGAGCTGGTCCACGCTCGCGCCGAACAGGTCGATCCGCTGCCCGCCGGTGATCTTCGTGTAGAGGCCGAAGTCGCGGGCCACCTCGCCGATCACGATCAGCTTGTCGGGGGTGATCTCACCGCCGGGGATCCGCGGCACGACCGAGTACGAGCCGTTGCGCTGCATGTTCGCGAGGAAGTGGTCATTGGTGTCCTGGAGGGCGGCCTGCTCCCCGTCCAGGACATAGCCGCTCGCGCCGAGCGTCGCGGCGAGCGAGGCGATGATCGAGCCGACGGCCGGCTTGCAGACCTCGCAGCCGTCGCCGCCGCGCGCCTCGGGACGGCCGTGACCGTCGAGGATCTGCTCGTACGAGGTGAGCCGGCGGGTGCGGACGATCTCGTACAGCTCGGCCCGCGTGTACGGGAAGCAGCCGCACAGCCCCTTGTCGGCGGCGGCCGGGAGCAGCTGCCCGATCACCTTGATGCAGCTGCCGCAGCCGGTGCCCGCCTTGGTGCACTTCTTGACCTCGGGGAGCGTGGAGCAGGCGGTGATGGCCTTCTTCGTGACGTTGTGGCAGGAGCAGATCACCGCGGTGTCGGGCAGGGCGGACGGGCCCAGCGCGACGGGTGCGCCGACGCCCGCGGGCAGGACCAGCTGCTCGGGTGCGACGGGCGGGACGCTGCCGGTGAGCGGGCGCAGCAGGCCGTACGCGTCGGCGTCGCCGACCAGGACCCCGCCGAGGAGGACCCCGTCGGGGGAGACCACCAGCTTCTTGTAGATCCCGGAGCGGGAGTCGGACCAGACGACGTCGAGGCTGTCGGGGGTGTTGCCGTGCGCGTCGCCGAAGGAGGCCACGTCCACGCCGAGCAGCTTCAGCTTGGTGGAGAGGTCGGCTCCGGTGAACTCCTTCTCCCGGCCCAGCAGGTCGTCGGCGGCGGTCTCGGCCATCTCGTAGCCGGGGGCGACCAGGCCGTAGACGCGGCCGTCGACGGCGAGGGCGCACTCGCCGATGGCGTAGACGTGCGGGTCGGAGGTGCGGCAGCGGGCGTCGACCGCGATGCCGCCGCGCTCGCCGACGTCCAGCCCGGCGTCGCGGGCCAGCTGGTCGCGGGGGCGGACTCCGGCGGAGAAGACCACGAGGTCGGTGGCGACGGTGGAGCCGTCGGAGAGCCGCATTCCGCTGACGCGGCCGTCCTCGCCGGTCACCACCTCCTGGGTGCCGACACCGGTGTGGACGGTGAGGCCCATGGACTCGATGGTGCGCAGCAGGGCGGCGCCGCCGCCCTCGTCGACCTGGACGGGCATCAGGCGCGGGGCGAACTCCACGATGCGGGAGGCGAGACCGAGCCCCTGGAGGGCGCCGGCGGCCTCCAGGCCGAGGAGTCCGCCGCCGACGACCGCGCCGGTCGTCTTGTCCTTCGCGTACTTCTCGATGGCGAGGAGGTCCTCGATGGTGCGGTAGACGAAGCAGCCGGGGGCTTCCTTGCCGGGGACGGGCGGCACGAAGGGGTAGCTGCCGGTGGCCAGGACCAGCACGTCGTACGGGAACACCTGCCCGGAGCGGGAGGTGACGGTGCGGGCTTCCCGGTCGATGTGCTCGGCCGGGTCGTCGAGGTGGAGGGAGATGCCGTGCTCCTCCATGAACCCGGCGGGCGTCATGGAGAGGTCCTCGGGGGTGCTGCCGGAGAAGTAGGAGGTCAGGTGCACGCGGTCGTAGGCGGGCCGGGGCTCTTCGCAGAGCACGGTGATCCGGTGCGTGGCGGTGACCCCGCGCTCGGCGAGCGCTTCGAGGTAGCGCTGGCCGACCATGCCGTGCCCGATGAGCACGATCGTGGGCGAGGGCTCGGTCATGTCAGTGGCCTCCGTCGTCGGTGAGCAGGTGGAACAGGTCGTGCGGTGCTTCCCCGCCCTCCCAGGTGCGGGCGAGGGCGCCCACCGTGGAGAGTTCGCCGAGCAGCACCCCGCCGACGAGGCGGTCGCCGCGCAGGACGACCTTGCGGTAGGTCCGCCGGGTGCCGTCGGTGAGGCGGACCACGTCGTCGCCGGGGAGGGGGGTGGTCTCGCCGAAGGCGGCGAGGTCCAGGGAGCCGTCGCCGGTCCCGCCGAGGGTGAGGCGGGTGAGGGCGCGCGTGCCGGTGTACGGGGCCGAGCCGCCCGTCAGGACCGCGGCGAGGGCGTCGGCCTGCTCCAGGGCGGCGCCGGCGAGGCCGTAGACCTGCCCGGCGTGCTCGGCGCAGTCGCCGATGGCGTGGATGCGGGGGTCGCTGGTGCGGAGCTCGTCGTCGACGACGATGCCCTTGCGGATCTCCAGACCGGCGGCCTGCGCCAGGCCCGTGCGGGGGCGCACGCCGCAGGCGAGGACGACGACGTCGGCGTCCAGCCGGTAGCCGTCGGCGAGCTCGACGCCGGTGACCTTGCGCACAGTGTCCGCGCCGCGCCGTGTCCCGGGCGCCGCCCGGACCCGGTCCTCGAACGCCGGGGCTGGAGAACCAGCCCCGGCGGCGTTTGAGGCGCGGGCTCCGGGGCGGAGCCCCGGCAGCGGAGCCGTGGGCGGTCCTGTGGTGACGAGCCCGCGTACCCGGCACTCCGTGTGGATCTCCACGCCGAGGCCGGTCAGGTGCGTCGCCAGCAGGGCGGAGGAGTCCGCGTCCAGCTGGCGTTCCATCAGGCGCTCGCCCTGCTGGGCCAGGACCACCACCGCTCCGCGCGCGGCGAGCGCCCGGGCGGCCGAGACGCCCAGCAGGCCCCCGCCGATCACCACCGCCCGCACCCCGGGGCGCACGGCCGCCGAGAGCGCGAGGCAGTCGTCCATCGTGCGGAACGCGTGGACCCCGTCCGGCAGTTCCCGTCCCTCGGGCTCGAACAGCCCGCGCAGCGGCGGGAGGACCGCGTTCGAGCCGGTGGCCAGCACCAGCGTGTCGTACCCGGCCACCGTGCCGTCGTCGCAGTGCACGGCCCGCTCCGCCCGGTCGACGCGCACGGCGCGGACACCGCGCCGCAGCACCGGGCCGGGCGCCGGGAGGGCGGTCACCTCCGGCGCGTACCGGCCCGCCAGGACCTCGGCCAGCAGGACCCGGTTGTACGGGGCGTGGGACTCCTCGCCGAGGACGGTCACCGCCGCGGCCGGGCCCAGCCGGTCCGCGAGCCGCAGGCCCGCGAGGCCGCCGCCGATCACCACCACACGCTTTTCCGAGGTCATGCCATGAGGGTGCGCGGCCGCTGTTTCCCCTCCGCATCGCCCCTGTTACCCGGACGGAACGCCGGCCTCAGCGTCCGGTTTAAGGGTCGGTGAGGCCTTCCTCAAGGCCGCCTTAAAGCCCCTCGGGGCCGCCGCAGGGGCCCTTAGCGTGAGCCGCATGCGAGATGTGGCGGTGCGGGTCAGGGGCGGGATCCTGGGCGGGGCGGGGGTGGTGGTCCTGCTCTGGGCGGTGCAGGTGCGGCCCTCGGCGCGGCCCGACGCGCTCTTCGCCACCGCCGCGCACCTGACCGGTCTGCTCGCCGGTTACGGGGTGCTGGTGCTGCTGTTCCTGATGGCCCGGGTGCCCGCGGTCGAGCACGGGGTCGGCGCCGGCCGGCTCGCCCGCTGGCACGCGTTCGGCGGCCGCCACGTGTTGCTCCTCTGTTTCGGACACGGGCTGTTCGCCCTGCTCGGATACGCCGTGCACACGGGGGCCGACCTGGTCCGTGCCGTCCGGGAGCTGCTCGGCTACCCCGCCATAGCCGCCGCCGCGGCCGGGACCGTCCTCCTGGCCGCGGTCGGTGCGACGTCCGCCCGGGCGGTACGCCGCCGGATGTCGTACGAAACCTGGCGCGGGGTGCATCTGCTCGTATACCTCGCGGCCGCCCTCGGCTTCGGCCATCAGCTCGCCGGGCCCGACCTCGTCGCTGCGGTCTGGTTCTGGGCACTCGCCCACGCCGTCGTCGCCGCGCTGCTGGTCTGGTACCGCGCCGTGGTCCCCGTACGGCAGGCCGTGCGGCACGCGCTGCGGGTCGCGGAGGTCCGCTTCGAGGGGCCGGGGGTCGTCTCCGTCGTCGTCCGGGGCGAGCACCTGGCGGAGCTGCGCGCGGAACCGGGGCAGTTCCTGCGCTGGCGGTTCCTGCAGCGGGGGCTGTGGCCGACCGCCCTGCCGTTCTCCCTGTCCGCCCCCGTCCGCGGGGACACGCTGCGGATCACCGTCAAGGGGATCGGCGGGCACTCCCGCCGCATCCGCCGGCTGCGTCCCGGCACACGGGTCCTCGCCACCGGGCCGTTCGGCGCGCTGACCGCGGCCCGGCGGACCCGGCCCAAGGTGCTGCTGATCGCCGGCGGGGCCGGGATCACCCCGATGCGGGCCCTGTTCGAGACGCTGCCGGGGGGCCCGGGGGACATCACCCTGCTCTACCGGGCCGGTACCGAGGAGCATCTGGTGCTGCGCGCCGAGCTGGAGGCCATCGCCGCCGAGCGGCGGGCGGGGCTGCACTACCTGCTGGGGCCGTCGGGCGCCGCCTACGACCCGCTGGCCCCGCAGGCGCTGGCCGCGCTGGTGCCCGACCTGGCCGAGCACGACGTCTACCTGTGCGGGCCGCCGGGGATGGCCGAGGCGACCCGGGGCGCGCTGCTGCGGGCCGGGGTGCCGGGCGGCCGGATCCACACGGAGTGCTTCAGCTTCTGAGCCGCGAGGGGTGCGCCCCGTGCCGTCCCGCGCCCGCACCGTCCCGTCGGCGTCCCGCCCGCGCACCGCCCGCGCACCGTCCCGCCCGTGCACCGCCCGCGCACCGTCCCGTCCGCGCACCGCCCGCACCGTCCCGTCCGCGCACCGCCTGCGCACCCCCCCGTGCACCGCCCGCACCGTCCCGCGCCCCGCACCGCCCCGCACCGCCCCGCCCGCGCACCGGCCCCGTCCGTGCCCTGTCGTCACGCCGCCGTCCCCCTGCGTTCCCGCGTCCCCGAGGAGTCATCGCCCCATGCGTCACCCGCTGCACGTCGCCCTGTCCGTGCCCGTAGGAGTCCCGGCCCCGGCGACGGGCGCCCGGCACCGCAAGCCGCGCAGACCCTCGCCGGTCCGGACCGCGCTGGCCCTCGTACCCCCGGCGGGGCGGCTCGCGGTGGGGCTGGGGGCGGCCGGCGTGCTGGCCGCCACCGTCCTCACGGCGGTCGTGGAACCGGCCGCTCCGGTGGCTCCGGACCGGGTCCCGGCCCGGCAAAGCTCAACCTTTGCGCAACTTTCCGGGAAATGAATGGTCGCTGCACCGACAGCTCCATAGGGTCGGTTCGTGCCTGACATATCAACGACCATGATCATCGTTCTGTGTGTGGCGGCCGCGGCTGCGGGCTGGATCGACGCAGTGGTGGGCGGCGGCGGCCTGCTGCTCCTGCCCGCGCTGCTGCTGGGCCTGCCCCACGCACACCCCGCCACCGTCCTCGGCACCAACAAGGCAGTGGCCATCGTCGGCACCGCCGGTGCGGCCGTGACGTACGTCCGCAAGGCCCCGGTGGACGTGAAGCTGGCCGTCCGCATCGGCCTGGCGGCGCTCGCCGGATCGATGTGCGGCGCCGCGCTCGCAGGCGGCATCAGCAAGGACGCACTCCGGCCGATGATCATGGTGGTGCTCGTGGTCGTCGCCGGGTTCGTGCTCTTCCGGCCCGGCTTCGGCACCGCCCCCTCCACCTCGCCCGTCAGCCGTGCCCGGGTGCTGCTCGCCATCGGTCTGGCCGGCCTGGGCATCGGCTTCTACGACGGCCTCATCGGGCCTGGCACCGGCACCTTCCTGGTGCTCGCGCTCACGGCCCTGCTCCACCTCGACCTGGTCACCGCCTCCGCCACCGCCAAGATCGTCAACTGCTGCACCAACGCGGGGGCGCTCGCGATGTTCGCCTACCAGGGCATGGTGCTGTGGCAGCTCGCCGCCCTGCTGGCGGTGTTCAACCTGGCCGGAAGCATGATCGGCGCCCGTATGGCGCTCAAGAAGGGCAGCGGCTTCGTCCGCGGGGTGCTGCTGACCGTGGTCGGCGCGCTGGTGGTCAAACTCGGCCTGGAGCAGTGGGGCTGACCGGCCCCGGCCGGTCAGTACGTCGCGGTGAGGTGGGCGAAGACGACCACGTTGCCGCGGTAGCCCGTCCGCGGTGAGAACCCGCCGCCGCAGGTGATCACCCGCAGCTCGGCGCGCGGGGAGGGGCCGTACACCCGGGTGTCCGGGAAGGTCCTGGCGTCGTGGACCTCCACCGCGTGGACCGTGAACACCGCCGTACGGCCGTCCGCGCGCGGGACCTCGATCGAGGCGCCGCGGCGCAGCGCACCCAGGTGGTAGAACACCCCCGGCCCGGCGGAGTCGTCCACGTGCCCGGCGATCACGGCGGTGCCGGTGGCGCCCGGGGTGATGCCCTCGCGGTACCACCCGGCGAGGTCGCGCCGGTCGGGCGGAGGCACCTCGAGGTGGCCGTTGCGGTCCAGCCCGAGCCCGATCAGCGGGGCGTCCACCCGGATGGAGGGGATCCTGATCCGCCCGGGCGGCGAGCCGACCAGCGGGGCGATGCCGGGGCCCACGACGCCGGCGGCGGTGAGCGCTTCTGCGGGGGAGGGCAGCGGGGGCCCGACCGGCTCCCGGGAGCCGCTGGTCACGAGCCAGACGCCGATGCAGGCGGCGAGAGCGACGAGGCCGCCGTGGCGGGCGGTCGGACGGAAGTCGCGGGCCATGCGTACCCCCTCCGCCTCTCGTCCGAAGGTGACTGGCCGTCGCCCGGCCCCGCGAACGGGGGGACCTCGCGGGGCGGGCGACGGGGGACGGTACCGGTCGGACCGCGGCCGGAGCCGCGGTGGGCGTCCGTCAGCTCCGCGTGCCGCTCGCCCGGCGACGCAGGAGCCAGGTACCGCCGACGGCGGTGGCGGCCAGCAGGGCCGCTCCCGCCGCGATCTTGGCGGGGTCGGTGGTGGTGGTCGTGCCACCGCCCACCCCGGAGTTGACGTGACCCTGCGGGCCGCGCTCGGTGACCACCAGGTCGCCGGTCGCGAACTTGCCGTTCGCGCAGGTCGCGCCGATGCCGTAGGTGCCGGGACGGGTGCCGCGGGCCACCTGGAACTGCCCCACGACCACCTCCTTGTGGGTGCCCGGGACCAGCTTGAACCGGCCGCCGCCGACCGTGGTGGCATCGCCGTCCGCGTGGCTTCCGGGGCCGCAGGCCGTGGTGTTCACGGTGACGGTGGCCCCCGGTGCGGCGGACTTCGGCCAGACCTCCAGCGGGGCGAAGTCCCCGGGTGCGAAACCCACCATGCCGAGGTCCGCGGCGGCGACCGCGCCGGCGACCGGGCCGGTGAACGCGACGGCGGTCAGCGCGGTCGCGGTCAGCACGTGTGCGGTACGTCGGCGCATGGGACTCTCCCTGAGGACACGGGGTCGTGTGTCCGAGGAAACCCGGCCCGCCCGTCCCGCGCCTGCTGATGTCCCGTCAGGTCAGCCCCGCTGTGTGTCACTGCGGGACGTTCCCGCAGGTCAAGGTGGGAGTGCAGCCATCCGGGCCGCCCGCGCCGTCCGGGTGACCCGGTGCCCCGGACGGCCGCCGAGGCTGTTGCGCACAGGCGCCGGCCGGTCGTGCGACAGCGGTGCGTACGGTGGTGGGGCGCAGCGGAGCCGGGACTGCCGGCCCGGCCGTGGAGCGCTGCGCCACAACCGAGGGAGGGCTCCGTGACACCGGTCGAACGGCCGCAGGAGACGACCACCGCCGCGCTCCCGTTCTTCGTGTACGGGACCCTGCGCCCCGGCGAGGTCAACCACGCGCTGTTCCTGCGCGGCCGCACGGCCGCCGAGGAGCCCGCCACCCTGCCGGACGCGGTCCTCTACGACGGTCCGGGCTATCCGTTCGCGGTCCACCGGCCGGGCACCGCCGTCGTCGGGGAGCTGATCACCGCCGAGCCCGGCGCGTACCGGGAGCTGCTGGCCGAGCTGGACCGGCTGGAGGAGTACGAGGGGCCGGGGCGGCCGGGGAACGTCTACGACCGGTTCGCCCGTGAGGCCCTGCGCCCCGACGGCACCGCGGTGCGCGCCTGGGTCTACCTGGCGTCCCCGCTGATCGCCCGCGACCTGCGGGAAAGGGGGACGGAGATACCCGGGGGAGACTGGTTCAACCGCTCGGCCGAGCCGTCCGGACACGACCCTGAGGCCGGCCGGGAGATGTCCTAGAGTCCCTCGGCGCCGCGGTTGCGCAGGCGCTGCCCGTACTGCTGGAGCACCCACAGCTCCTCCTGGACCGCCGCCAGTTGCTCCGGCGGCGCCTGCACGCCGAGCCGTGACAGCGAGCCCTGGATCTCGTGGACCCGCCGGTCGACCGCGCGCAGCCGGACCTGGACCAGCTGGACCCCCGCGTAGACCTCGTCGACCGTCTTCGCGTGGATCGCCTCCACCGCCAGCTCGGTGACGAGGGCGCGCACGGTGTCGTTCGGCGCGGCCTCGCGCACCCGGGCCACATAGTCCTCGGCGGCGGAGGCGGCGCCGCCCGCGTCCTGGATCGCCCGCCGCACGGCGGCGTAGGGCGGCGCGGTGAACTCGTCGATCCCGTAGGCGTCGAAGGCCGGGGACACCAGCGCGGGCCGCTGGAGGGCCAGCTTCAGCAGCTCGCGCTCGGTGCGGTGGGCGGGGCTGCGCAGGTTCAGCGCGGGGCCGCCGGCCGGCTGGGCGGCGGGCGCGTCCTCGTAGGCCTGACGGCCCCGCTGGTGGTTCCCGCCGGGCCGGCCCCCCTGCGGTGCGCCGCCCTGGCCTCCCTGGCCGCGTTCGCGCGCCCACCGGGCGAGCTGCGCGACCCGCTTGACCACGAACTGCTCGTCGCGGATGCCCAGCATGCCGGCCAGCTGGACCGCCGACTCGTGCTGGATGGCGATGTTCTTGATGTTGGCGACGACCGGCGCCGCCTCGTCCAGCGCGGCGGCCCGTCCCGCCGGGTTTTCCAGGTTGTGCCGGGCGACGATGTGCCGCAGCGCGAACTCGAACAGCGGGGTGCGGGCCTCCACCAGGGCGACGATGGCCGCGTCGCCCTGTGCGAGGCGCAGGTCGCAGGGGTCCATCCCGCCGGGGGCGATGGTGATCGAGGTCTCGGCCGCGAACTTCTGGTCGTCCTCGAAGGCCCGCAGGGCGGCCTTCTGCCCGGCCGCGTCACCGTCGAAGGTGAAGATCACCTCGGCGGTGGCGTTGTCCATCAGCAGACGGCGAAGGATCTTGATGTGGTCCCCGCCGAAGGAGGTGCCACAGGTCGCGATGGCGGTGGTGACGCCCGCCAGGTGGCAGGCCATGACGTCGGTGTAGCCCTCGACGACCACGGCCCGGGAGGTCTTGGCGATCTCCTTCTTGGCCAGGTCGATGCCGTACAGCACCTGGGACTTCTTGTAGATCGCGGTCTCGGGCGTGTTCAGGTACTTCGGCCCGTTGTCGTCGTCGCGCAACTTGCGCGCGCCGAAGCCGACCACCTCGCCGCTGGTGTCGCGGATCGGCCACATCAGCCGGCCGCGGAAGCGGTCGATCGGCTTGCCGCTGCGGCTGTCCTGGGCGAGCCCGGAAGTGATCAGTTCCTTGTCGGTGAAGCCCTTGCCGCGCAGGAAGCGGGTCAGGTGGTCCCATCCGGCCGGGCTGTACCCGACGCCGAAGTGGGCGGCCGCGGCCTGGTCGAAGCCGCGCTCGGCCAGGAACCTGCGGCCGATCTCGGCCTCGGGTCCGTCCAGCTGGTCGACGTAGAACCGGGCGGCCTCCCGGTGTGCCTCGACCAGCCGGATGCGCTCACCGCGGCCGCTGGTGCCGGCGGTGTAGCCGCCCTCCTCGTACCGCAGGGTGATCCCGGCCAGGCCGGCCAGGCGCTCGACCGCCTCGGAGAAGGAGAGGTGGTCGATCTTCATGACGAAGTCGAGGGTGTCCCCGCCCGCCTGGCAGCCGAAGCAGTGGTAGAGGCCCTTGCTGGGGCTCACCTGGAAGGAAGGGGACTTCTCGTCGTGGAAGGGGCACAGGCCCTTGAGGTTGCCCCCGCCCGCGTTGCGCAGCTGGAGGTAGTCGGAGACCACGGCGTCGATCGGGACCGCGTCCCGTACCGCCTTCACGTCGTCGTCGTTGATCCGTCCTGCCACCCGTGAAGTCTACGGCCGGGCGCGGACAAACCCGTCAGGCCCCCTCCGCCGGGATCAGCGAGGCAAGCGGAACCGACGGGTCCGCGAGGGCCTCGCGGTCCACCGGGGCCTTTGACCTGATCAGAGCCTGGATGCGCTCGGTGACGTCCCACACGTTCACGTTCATTCCGGCGAGGACCTTCCCCTCCGACAGCCAGAAGGCGATGAACTCCCGCTTGCCGACGTCGCCGCGGATCAGCACCTGGTCGTAGCCGCCGGGCGGGGCGTACCCGGAGTACTCCAGGCCCACGTCGTACTGGTCCGAGAAGAAGTACGGCACCCGGTCGTAGGTGACGTCGTGACCCAGCATCGCCCGGGCGGCGGCCGGGCCGCCGTTCAGCGCGTTGGCCCAGTGCTCGACGCGCAGCCGGGTCCCGAGCACGGGGTGGTGGGCGGCCGCCACGTCACCGACCGCGTGGATGTCGGGGTCGGAGGTGCGCAGCGCGGCGTCCACGGCGATCCCGCCGCCGTGCTCCCGGTCCACGAGGGCGAGCCCGGAGGTCTCGGCGAGGGCCGTCCGCGGCGCGGCCCCGATCGCGGCGAGCACCGCGTGCGCGGGGTGCTCCTCCCCGTCGTCGGTACGGGCGGCCAGCACCATGCCGTCCTGGCCGATGATCTCGGTCAGCCGGGCGCCGAAGTGGAAGCGGACCCCGTGGTCGGCGTGCAGGTCGGCGAAGAGCCGGCCGATCTCGGGGCCGAGCACGGCGTGCAGCGGGGTGGCCTCCGGCTCGACGACGGTCACTTCGGCGCCGTACCCGCGGGCCGCCGCGGCGACCTCCAGGCCGATCCATCCGGCGCCCGCGATCAACAGGTGGCCGTTGTCCCGGCCGAGGCCCGCCAGGACGTGGCGCAGCCGCTCGGCGTGCGCGAGTCGGCGCAGGTGGTGCACTCCGGCCAGCCCGGTGCCGGGGATGTCCAGGCGGCGCGGCTCGGCGCCGGTGGCCAGCAGCAGCTTGTCGTAGTGCACGACTGTGCCGTCCCCGAGGACGACCTTCTTGGCCTCCCGGTCGAGGTGGACGGCCGGCTGGCCGAGGTGCAGCTCGATGTCGGAGGCGGCGTACCAGGACGGTTCGTGCACGAAGACGCTCTCCCGCTCCTCCTTGCCCGTCAGGAACCCCTTGGACAGCGGGGGGCGCTCGTACGGATGGTCACGCTCGTCGCCGATGAGGATCACCCGCCCCGTGAACCCCTCGGACCTCAGTGTTTCGGCCGCCTTCGCCCCCGCGAGCCCTGCACCGACGATGACGAATGTCCGGTGTGCGTCGACCACCTGATGCCTCCTCATAACCTCTGCGCCACATGCGACCACATGCGAGCGTCCCTCACTGAGCCTGCCGCGTGAAGGGGGAGTGGCTCGATCAGCTCACCCTTCGGCGCGTCGGGTGCGGCGGGTGAGACGCGCGTGCAGGGAACGGGCGGAAGCGTCGGTGAGACACGCGATCTGGTCGATGACCGCCCTCTTCCTGGCCCGCTCGTCCGGGGCGGCGTCGAAGATGGCCCGGAACTGCGGGTCCAGCCCATCGGGGGCCCGGGCGCTGAGCGCCTCGGCCAGTTCGGCCAGGACGATGCGCTGGTCGGCGCGGATGCGCTCCTGCTCGTCGCGTTGCATGACGTACAGGTCGGCGACCGCCTTGAGGACCGCGCACTCGTGGCGCGCCTCGCGCGGGACTACCAGTTCGGCGCCGTACCGGGTGAGGCGGCCCGATCCGTACGCCTCGCGGGTGGCGCCCTCGGCGGCCAGGCAGAAGCGGCCGATCAGCTGGCTCGTGGCGTCCTTCAGACGGGCCTGGGCGACCGCGGAGCCGTCGTACCCGTGCGGCCACCACTCCTGCTCCATCAGCCGGTCGAGGGCGGCCCGCAGCTCCTCGGGGGAGGTGCCGGCGGGGACGTAGCGGCCGATGGCGACCTGCCAGATCGCCGCGCGCTCGGGCTCGGCGAACAGGAGGTTGGGGTCGAGGTGCCCGGCGTGCAGGCCGTCCTCGAAGTCGTGCACGGAGTACGCGACGTCGTCCGCCCAGTCCATGACCTGCGCCTCGAAGCACTTGCGGTCGGCGGGCGCGCCGAGGCGCAGCCACTCGAAGACCGGCAGGTCGTCCTCGTACGCCCCGAACTTGACCGAGTCCGGGTCGGTCGGGTGGCCGCCGCGGGCCCACGGGTACTTGGTGGCGGCGTCCAGGCAGGCCCGGGTGAGGTTGAGGCCGACGCTGACGGGCTCCCCGCCCTCCGGGCCGGGCACGAACCGCTTGGGCTCCAGCCGGGTCAGCAGGCGCAGCGACTGGGCGTTGCCCTCGAAACCGCCGCAGTCCTTCGCGAACTCGTTGAGCGCCTCCTCGCCGTTGTGGCCGAAGGGCGGGTGACCCATGTCGTGCGAGAGGCAGGCGGCCTCGACGAGGTCGGGGTCGCAGCCGAGCGCGGCGCCGAGCTCCCGTCCGACCTGGGCGCACTCCAGGGAATGCGTGAGGCGGGTGCGGGGGCTGGCGTCCCAGTCGTAGGAGCGCGTGCCGGGCGTGACCACCTGGGTCTTCCCGGCGAGGCGGCGCAGCGCGGCGGAGTGCAGGACGCGGGCGCGGTCGCGCTGGAAGGCGGTGCGGCCGGGGCGTTTGTCGGGCTCGGCGGCCCAGCGCTCGGTGTCGGCCGGGCCGTAGGGCGAGTCGAGGTCGTCTGCGGGGGCGTGCGTGGTGCCTTCCATGACAAGACGGTAACCGCAACGACTGACAAACCGGGATCAGGCGGAGACGAGTTCCGGCCGGGTGCGGGAGGCGGGGCGGCGCAGGGCCTCGTCGTAGCGGTGCAGCAACAGCCGGGCCACGGCCGGGTGGTCGCCCAGCGGGGCGGCCGCGAGGGCGGGCGAGGCCGCGGCGGTCTGGGTGGCGAACCGGCCGGGAGCGGCGAAGTACGAGGCCACCGCGATCCGGTGGTGGCCGCGGGCGGTGAGCGCCCGGACGGCCTCGGGGGCGGTGGGCGCGGCGGCCGAGGCGTAGGCGGGCACCACCGGGACATCGCCGAGGCGGCCGGAGAGCAGGGCGGCGGTGCGGCGGGTGTCGGCGGCCGACTCGGGGTCGCGGGAACCGGCGGCGGCGAGCACCACGGCGGTTCCGGCGGTCCAGCCGGCCTCCACGAGCCGTTCGTACAGGGCCTCGACGAGCAGCGGGTGCGGTCCCAGCGGGGCGGCGACGCGGGTGTCCAGGTGGGTGGCCCGGGCGGCTGCCGCGGGCAGGTCGCGCTTGACGTGGTACCCGCGGCCGAGCAGCAGCGGGACGAGCACGGCGGCGCCGGACACCGCGCGCAGGGTGTCGTCGAGCAGCGGCTCGTTCAGCTCGACGTGGCCGAGCCGGACGTCGAGCCGCGGGCGGAGCTCGCGGACCCGTTCGAGGAGGGCGAGGGCGGTGTGCAGGGCGCGCGGGTCGCGGCTGCCGTGGGCCACGGCGACGAGGACGGGCTGCTCCATGGGGGGTCTCCGAGGGGGCGGGTGCGGGGCGGTCGCAGCCCGCTGAGCTGCGTGCCGAGCTGGGCGGTGATCCGGGTCAGCAGCTCGGCCGCGCTGCCGAACGGGAGGGAGGGGAACGAAGGAAGGGAGAGGTTGTCGGGAGGGTGCACCGGCTCCGTCATGAACCGATCCTGCGGGTTGCAGATTGCCGGTGCGTTGCGCCGGGGTGACAGGTGTTTGCGGGGGGCTCACTCGGTCCTTCGTACGAGTGAAAGGGGGTGGTGGTGGAACTCCGGGCCGTTGGTGATCGTCAATGTGTGCGAACGAGGTGCGCGGATGAGCGGGTGTGCGAACGGCGTGTGCGGGCGCTGTGCGGGAGGGGCGGTCATGAAGATCAAGGGCTGGGCGACGGCGATGGCGACGGTGAGGGTGCGGGCGAGGGCGCGCGCGGGCGTGGCGGTGAGAGCGGTGGCGGACCGGCGGGCGGGGTGGCCGCGGCGGCTGCGGGGAGTCCGGGGCAGACGGCTGGCGGTGCAGGCCGTCATGGCGGGCTGTGTGCTGGCACTGCTCCCGTCGGCGTGGACGCACGCGTCGGCCGCCGACCGGCTCCGGACGACGGCCGACGCGCCCGCCGCCGACGTGGCGGTGGTGTTCGGAGCAGGCCTGTGGCGGGGGCGGCCCACCCCCTATCTCGCCGACCGGCTCGACGCCGCCGCCGAGCTGTACCGCACGGGCAAGGTGAGGGTGGTGCTGGTCACCGGGGACAACAGCCGCAAGGAGTACGACGAGCCCGACGCGATGCGCACCTACCTGACCGGGAAGGGGGTGCCGGACGAGCGGATCGTCAGCGACTACGCGGGTTTCGACACCTGGGACTCCTGCGTGCGGGCCAAGGAGATCTTCGGGGTCGACCGGGCCGTGCTGGTCACGCAGGGCTTCCACATACGCCGGGCCGTCGCCCTGTGCCAGGCGGCGGGCCTGGACTCGTACGGCGTCGGGGTCGCCGACGTGCACGACGCCACCTGGCGCTACGGCCAGGCGCGCGAGTTCCTCGCAGCCGGCAAGGCGGCCGTGGACGCGGCCCTCAAGCCGGCCCCGCACTTCCTGGGACCGAAGGAGCACGGGGTGTCGCGGGCCCTGGCGGCTCTGGCAGAGTGAGCACCGCCGCATATGACGAATCGTCATATGCGAGGTCGGCCGGTGCGAGCGTCAGGGGTGGAACCGTGGCTGGAGTGGATCTGGGCGGCAAGGCCGTCGTCATCACCGGCGGGGCCCGGGGACTGGGAGCCGCGGCGGCGCAGGCCGTCGTGGACGGCGGCGGCCGGGTCCTGATCACCGACGTGCTGGAGGCGGAGGGCGCCGAGACCGCCGCGAAGCTCGGCGGCGCGGCCCGCTTCCTGCGGCACGACGTGACCAGCGAGGCCGACTGGGCGGCGGCGCTGGACTACGCGGTCGCCGAGTTCGGCCGGATCGACGGCCTGGTGAACAACGCCGGCATAGCCTCCGGCCGGTTGCTGGAACACGAGAGCGTCGAGAGCTTCCGCCGCGTCGTCGAGATCAACCTGGTCGGCGTGTTCATCGGGATCAGGACCGCCGTCCCGCTGCTGCGCGCGCAGGGCGGCGGGTCCATCGTCAACATCTCCTCCGCCGCCGGCCTGACCGGGCTCGCGCTCACCGCCGGGTACGGCGCCTCCAAGTGGGGGGTGCGCGGCCTGTCGAAGATCGGCGCGGTCGAGCTCGCCGAGGCGGGGATCCGCGTCAACTCCGTGCACCCCGGGATGACGCTGACCCCCATGACCGCCCCGGTCGGCATCCGGGCGGGCGAGGGCAACTACCCGGGCGCCCCGATGGGCCGCGTCGGCGTCCCCGAGGAAGTGGCCGCCGCGGTCGCGTTCCTGCTCTCCGACGCCGCCGGCTACATCACGGGTGCCGAGCTCGCGGTGGACGGCGGCTGGACCGCGGGCCTGACGGTGAAACACCTGACGGGCCACTGACCCCACCCGGCGGGCGCGCACCATGTGCGTGCCGTCGGCCGGAGCGCAGGGCTACGGTCCGCCCTGTGGAACAGGACGAGCACACCACCGCACCAGCACCCCTGCTGCGCGACGTCCTCCCGCAGCTGAGCGCCGAACTCGTGACGCTGCTGGAGGAGGAGGGCGAACGCGATCTCGCCCTCTGCGCACACGACCTCCGTCCCCTCGCCGACTGCGGCTGCGGCGACGACTTCTGCCGGAGCTTCCGCACCGCGCCCCACCCGCCGGGGACGCCCTCCGGGCCGGGCCACCGCAACGTGGCGCTGTTCCCGGCCCGCGGGCACCTGATCGACGTCGTCCACGGCCGGATCATGTTCGTGGAGGTCCTCGACCGGCCCGAGCTGCGGCCGGCGCTGCGTGCCGCCCTCACCGGGGGCGGCGGGCCGCGCTGAGGTCGAGCACCCCGAGCCGTAACGCGGAGCGGCGGCCCGTGTAACACCACCGACGCATGCTGAACCGTATGCACACGCCGGGATCCACCATCGCCACGCACTGCCCCTACTGCGCGCTGCAGTGCGGGATGAACCTGCGCCCCGAGGCCGGCGGCGCGGGTGTGACGGTGGAAGAGCGCGCCGACTTCCCGGTCAACCGGGGCGCACTGTGCGGCAAGGGCCGCACCGCCCCCGCTGTGCTCTCCTCCCGGGTGCGCCTCACCGAACCGCTCGTCCGCACCCACGCAGGGCGGCTCGAACCCGCCACCTGGGAGGAGGCCCTCGACGCGGTCGCTGCGGGCCTCGCCCGTACGGCCCGCGCACACGGGCCCGACGCGGTCGGCGTCTTCGGCGGCGGCGGGCTCACCAACGAGAAGGCCTACGCGCTCGGCAAGTTCGCCCGCGTCGCCCTGCGCACCTCGCAGATCGACTACAACGGACGCTTCTGCATGTCCTCGGCCGCCGCCGCCCACCAGAAGGCCTTCGGGCTCGACCGGGGCCTGCCCTTCCCGCTGGAGGACATCCCCCGCACCGGCTGCGTGATCCTCGTCGGCTCGAACCTGGCCGAGACCATGCCGCCCGCCCTGCGCTACCTCACCGAGCTCAAGGCCAACGGCGGCACCCTCATCGTGATCGACCCGCGCCGCACGCGCACCGCCGAACAGGCCGACCTGCACCTGGCCCCGCGCCCCGGCACCGACCTCGCCCTCGCCCTCGGCCTCCTGCACCTCGTGGTCGCCGACGGCCGCACCGACGAGGAGTTCATCGCCGCCCGCACCACCGGCTGGGAAGCGGCCCGGGCCGCCGCCATGGCCCACTGGCCCGAGCTGGTGGAACGCATCACCGGCGTCCCGGTCCCGGCCCTGCGCGAGGCGGTCGGCCTCTTCTGCGCACCGGACTCCGCGATGGTGCTGACCGCCCGCGGCCCCGAGCAGCAGTCCAAGGGCACCGACACCGTCGGCGCCTGGATCAACCTGTGCCTGGCCACCGGCCGGGCCGGCCGCCCGCTCTCCGGCTACGGCTGCCTCACCGGCCAGGGCAACGGCCAGGGCGGTCGTGAGCACGGCCAGAAGGCCGACCAGCTCCCCGGCTACCGCAAGCTCACCGACCCGGCCGCCCGGGCGCACGTCGCCGCGGTCTGGGGCGTCGACCCCGACAGCCTCCCCGGACCCGGCCGCAGCGCCTACGAACTCCTCGACGCCCTCGGCACCGACGTGAAGTCCCTCCTCCTGATGGGCTCCAACCCGGTCGTCTCGGCCCCCCGCGCCGCACACATCGAGGACCGGATCCGCTCGCTGGACTTCCTCGCCGTCGCCGACGTCGTCCTCTCCGAGACGGCCGCCCTCGCGGACGTCGTCCTCCCCGTCACCCAGTGGGCGGAGGAGACCGGCACCACCACCAACCTGGAGGGCCGCGTCCTGCTGCGGCGCCGCGCCCTGACCCCGCCCCCGGGCGTCCGCAGCGACCTGGACGTCCTGCACGGGCTCGCCGCCCGCCTCGGCGTCGAGAAGGGCTTCCCCACCTCCCCCGAAGAGGTCTTCGACGAACTGCGCCGCGCCTCCGCCGGCGGCCCGGCGGACTACTCCGGCATCACCTACGACCGCATCGAGGCCGAACAGGGCGTCTTCTGGCCCTGCCCCGAGGGCTCCACGGGCACCGAACGCCTCTTCCTGGACCGCTTCGCCACCGACGACGGCCGGGCCCGCTTCGTCCCCGTCGCCCACCGTGAGGCCGCCGAGGTCCCCGACGCGGACTACCCGATCCTGCTCACCACCGGCCGCGTGGTCGCCCAGTACCAGTCCGGCGCCCAGACCCGCCGGGTGGAAGAGCTCAACGAGGCCGCACCCGGCCCGTTCGTGGAACTGCACCCCCGCCTCGCCGCCCGCATAGGCGCGGTCGACGGCAGCCCGCTGGCCGTCACCTCCCGCCGCGGGCGCGCCGTGGCACCGGCCCGCATCACGGACACCATCCGCGCGGACACGGTCTTCATGCCCTTCCACTGGCCGGGCGAGGGCCGCGCCAACACCCTGACCAACCCGGCCCTCGACCCCACCTCCCGCATGCCGGAGTTCAAGGTCTGCGCGGTCCGCGTCGAGCCGGCCCAGGGCCCGGCCTGATCGGCGGGGCCGGCCGGGGAGCGCCGCGAGGGCAGACCCGGGCCGGCCCCGCCTACTTCGCGGGGAGCGGCTCCAGGACCACGCTGCCGGGCAGTGCCGCGGCCATGTCGTAGGCGTAGACCCCGGGCCGGACCCAGATGAACCAGTTGCCGGCGGCGACGATGGTGTGACCGTACGCCCGGCGCCCCACCTCGATGCTGTCGCCCACCTCGTCCCTGCTGAAGCGGGCCGTGCTCAGCACAGAGACATGGTTGTAGACCGTGGTCCCACGGTGCTGCACCTCGCAGACGGCGTCCGAGCCGAACTTGTTCTCGTTCCGCAGGGTCACCTTGCAGTCGAAGCCGCCCTTCCCCAGGGCGGTGACCACGTCGTCGACCGAGGCGTACTCGGGGCCGGTCGGCACGTTGCTCGGCATCGGCGTCAGCGGAGGGCGTCCTCGGTCCCTGTCGACGAGGCCGCACGCGCTCAGGGTCAGCAGCACCCCCAGCAGCAGGGGGACGCACTTCGGTGTGCGCATGCGTCAGTTGCTCCTCGGCGGTGTGGGCGCCGGGCCTGGGCTCGGGGAGGGAGTACCCGGTTCTGCGGGACCGGTTCCCGTTCCGGTGTGCGGCCCGCCGCCCTCGTGGTAGATCGGGTCGACGGAGACGTGGTGTCCGGCCGGGGTCTGCGACTCGAGCTGCCGCACGGCGCCGGCCCGCTGCTCATCCGTGAGCGCGTGCCAGGCCATCGCGTCGTCCAGGTGCGGTTCCAGCCTGTCCCAGTTCTCGCCCCGGGTCCTGATGTCGTTGGCCCGCTCGCCCGACTCGTCGCCGTACTGCTCGTTCAGCTCCCGCACCCCCGGGGTGTCCGCCGCGTACAGGGTGAAGAGCTGCTTGTCGGTCTTCGCCCCGTAGGGCTCTTCCTGCAGGCGTTGCAGGTGGTAGGCGCTCATGCGGATGTTCTCGTCGGGATTTTCTTCGATGTACTTGGTGAGCCGCGCGTCGTCGAGGTCCCCGAGGAAGGTGCCGTCCGGGAGCGTGAACGCCCTCCGGTTGTCGTCCATCACCGCCCGCGCGGTGTCCGGCTTCATGTGCGTGATGCCGAGGGACTTGTCGGGCTTGACGGTCTGCTGCAGCGTCCAGTTGAAGATCCGTCCCGCCTGGGCCAGCGGACCGGTCAGGCCGGGGCTGAAGTTCTGGTACCACTGCTGTTCCTGCCACAGGATCGCCAGGAGCAGCTTGCGGCTGATGCCGGTCTCGGCCGCGGCCCGGTTCACCGCGGCGAACTGGGCCGGAGAGACGTTGATCGGGTGGAGTCCGTCCGTACCGCCTGCCAGGGCCAGGGCGACCGCCAGCGGGGACCCGGGCGTCAGGGCCTCCTTGGCCAGCTTCGGGTCGGAGACGGCGGTCAGCCCCTCGATCGTGCGCAGGGCGCGCGCCGTGTCCACGTCGGCCTGGCCGGCCTTCCGCAGGGCTTCGGTGATGATTCCCTGCGCGTGGTTGACCGGTTCGAGGTGCTCGGTGCTGCCCTGCGGCACCATGACGGGCTTCGCCAGCTGGACCCGGCCGCTGTCGTCGACCTTCAGGTCACGGGCGCGGGCGTAGTCCAGGGCGCTGTTCAGGTCCCGCTGTGCCCCCACGATCGCCTCGGCCAGGTCGTCGTAGGCCTTGGCCATCGCGCGCAGGGCCAAGGCGGACGTCTCGTAGTCGTCGGCGTGCTTCACGAACCGTTCCGTGGCGGCGCGTCCGGCCTCGCCGACCCAGCACCGGTCGACCGTCCGGGCGACGTCCTGGCGCGCGTACGAGGCGAGGCCGTCGCACTGTTTCGCCACGGCCACCGCGTCGTCGGCTGCGGTGCGCCACTTCTGCGGATCGGCCTGCTTCAGCTCGGGTACGGACACCATCAGGCGTCCTCCAGCACGCCGCCGGCCGCGCGCAGCCGGTCGGCTATCGCCTGGTCCTCGGCGTTGACGGCGTTCGTGCCCGTGGTCAGGGCGTCGGCCGCGTCGTCGACCAGGTCGGCGAGCTCCCGCAGTCGGCGCTGCCAGGCGGTCACGCAGTCGTTGCTGGCCGTCCCCGCCGCCCATCCGGCGTGGCTGCGGCCCACGGCCTCGGCGTCGTCGAGCGTGGACCTGCCCCGGGCCTCGGCGCTCGCCGTACGGATCCCGGACGCCTTGGAGCGCACGGGGCCGTGGACGAGGGCGAGGTCGGGGTCCCCCGCCGCAGGGGCCGGGGTCGCGGAGGGGCTCGCTGAGGGAGCCGGAGACGGCGACGGCCCGGCGGAGGCCAGACGCAGGGCGGCGTCCCCCTTCGCCCGTGTCCATTCCGCTTCGAAATCGAACGTCATGTCCCCAGCCTCGCACACCCCGATTCGCACTGGGGTACCGGTTTTTGACAGGAGGTCAGTCGTCTCCCGCGGTCCGGCAATCGATCATCTCGGACATGCGTCCGATCCGCATCGGGGTTCCCGGCCGAGGGTAACCATCGGTCACGCACCGGACTCAGAAAGTGCTCGCACGCCCCTCGTGGCAGCCATGTGTCTTACCCCACACTGAATGCGGTGCCCCCGTCCTCGGAGCCCTGGAGGTCGCCCCCGTGCAGACCCGGACCCTGACCGTGAACGCGAGCGAGTCCTCGGAGGCCGAAGCCGTGGACGAAGAGCCCGAGGTACTGGAACTGATCGAGCCGGTACCTCTGCAGCGCCGGCGGGACAGCGACGGGAGCGGGGGCGGAGCGGGACCCTCCGCCGACCTGTTCCGGCAGTACCTGCGCGAGATAGGCAGGATCCCGCTGCTCACCGCCGCCGAGGAGGTGGATCTGGCGCGGCGCGTCGAAGCCGGACTGTTCGCCGAGGAGAAGCTCGGCAACACCCCCGACCTCGACTCCCGGCTCGCCCTCGACCTCGACCGGCTCGTCGTCATGGGGCGCATGGCCAAACGCCGGCTCATCGAGTCGAACCTGCGGCTGGTCGTCTCCGTCGCCAAGCGGTACGTGGGCCGCGGGCTCACCATGCTCGACCTGGTCCAGGAGGGCAACCTCGGGCTGATCCGGGCCGTCGAGAAGTTCGACTACGCCCGCGGGTACAAGTTCTCCACCTACGCCACCTGGTGGATCCGGCAGGCCATGTCCCGTGCCCTCGCCGACCAGGCCCGGACCATCCGCGTGCCCGTCCACGTCGTCGAGCTGATCAACCGGGTCATCCGCGTCCAGCGCCGCATGCTCCAGGAACGCGGCTACGAGCCCACCGCCGAAGAGGTCGCCGTCCACCTGGAGCTGACCCCCGAGCGGGTCCTGGAAGTGCTGCGCCTCGCCCAGGAGCCGGTCTCCCTGCACGCCCCCGTCGGCGAGGAGGACGACGTCGCGCTCGGCGACCTCATCGAGGACGGGGACGCCGCCTCCCCCGTGGAGTCGGCCGCCTTCTTCCTGCTGCGCGAGCACCTGGAAGCGGTCCTGTCGACCCTCGGGGAACGCGAGCGCAAGGTCGTGCAGTTGCGGTACGGGCTCGCGGACGGACGGCCGCGCACCCTGGAGGAGATCGGCCGCATCTTCGGCGTGACGCGCGAGCGGATCCGCCAGATCGAGTCCAAGACCCTCAACAAGCTCCGCGACCATGCCTTCGCCGACCAGCTGCGCGGATACCTCGACTGAAGCCGGCACTGCCCGAACGGCAAGGGGCGCCCCGAAGGACGCCCCCACCCCCGCTCCCCGGCGGACCGGTCCGGACCGTCCGGTCTCAGTCGACTTCGGCGACCGCCTGGGCGAACTGCGCCGCGTACAGCCGGGCGTAGGCCCCGCCCGACGCGAGCAGCTCCTCGTGCGTGCCCTGCTCCACGATGGAGCCGCTCTCCATCACCAGGATCAGGTCGGCGTCGCGGATCGTGGAGAGCCGGTGCGCGATCACGAAGGACGTACGGCCGTGCGCGAGCCGCGCCATCGCCTTCTGGATCAGCACCTCGGTACGGGTGTCCACCGAGCTCGTCGCCTCGTCGAGGACCAGGATCACCGGGTCCGACAGGAACGCCCGGGCGATGGTGATCAGCTGCTTCTCGCCCGCGCTGACACCCGCGCCCTCGTCGTCCAGCACCGTGTCGTAGCCGTCCGGCAGCGTCCGGATGAACCGGTCCGCGTGCGCCGCCCGCGCCGCCTCCTCGATCTCGGCGCGCGTGACCTCGCGCGAGGCGCCGTAGGCGATGTTCTCCGCGATGGTCCCGCCGAACAGCCAGGTGTCCTGGAGCACCATGCCGATGCCGCCGCGCAGTTCCTCGCGGGTCATCTTGGCGATGTCCACCCCGTCCAGGGCGATCTCCCCGCCCGTGACCTCGTAGAACCGCATCAGCAGGTTCACCAGGGTGGTCTTTCCGGCGCCCGTCGGGCCGACGATCGCGACCGTGTGGCCCGGCTCCACCGAGAGCGAGAGGTTCTCGATCAGCGGCCGGTCCGGCTCGTAGCGGAAGGCCACCTTGTCGAAGGTGACCTGGCCGCGCAGTTCCTGCGGACGCTCCGGCACGTCGGCGTCGCGCTCCTGCTCCGGGGCGTCCAGCAGCTCGTACACCCGCTCCGCCGAGGCGACACCGGACTGCACGAGGTTCGCCATCGACGCGACCTGGGTCAGCGGCATCGAGAACTGCCGCGAGTACTGGATGAAGGCCTGCACGTCACCGATCGACAGGGTGCCGGAGGCGACCCGGAGCCCGCCGACCACCGCGATCAGCACGTAGTTGATGTTCGAGATGAAGAACATCACCGGCTGCATGATGCCGCTGACGAGCTGCGCCTTGAACGATGCCCGGTACAGCGCCTCGTTCTGCTCGGCGAAGAGCGCCGCGGACTCCTTCTGACGGCCGAAGACCTTGACCAGGTTGTGCCCCGAGTACATCTCCTCGATGTGGGCGTTGAGCGTGCCGGTCGTCTTCCACTGCTCCACGAACTGCGGCTGCGACTTCTTGCCGATCTTCGCGGCGACGTAGACCGAGACCGGGACGGTCCCCACCGCGACCAGCGCCAGCAGCGGCGAGATCCAGAACATCATCGCCAGCACGCCGACGATGGTCAGCAGCGAGTTCAGCAGCTGACCCATCGTCTGCTGGAGCGTCTGGCCGATGTTGTCGATGTCGTTGGTGGCCCGGCTCAGCACCTCGCCGCGCTTCTGCTGGTCGAAGTACGACAGCGGCAGCCGCGACAGCTTCGCCTGGAGCTCCTCGCGCATCCGGTACAGGGTGCCGTTCATGACGTGGTTCGACAGCCGGGTCGCGACCAGCATCAGCAGGCCCGCCAGGGTGAAGACCACCAGCGCCCAGATCGCCACGACCCCGACGGCGCCGAAGTCGATGCCCTGGCCCGGGGTGAAGTCGGTGCCGGACAGCATGTCCGCCATGCCGTCCTCGCCGCGGGCGCGCATCCCGTCCAGCGCCTGCTGCTTGGTCACACCGGCCGGCATCTCCCGGCCGACGATCCCCGCGAAGACCAGGTCGGTCGCCTCGCCGAGGATCTTCGGTCCGACGACCGCGCAGGCGACGCTGCCGACGACGGCCAGGACCATGCCCCACAGCTTGGCCCGGTCCTGCGCGAGCTGGGCCAGCAGCCGCTTGCCCGATCCCTTGAAGTCCAGGGACCGCTGGGCCGGCCCCATCATCATCCGTCCTCCGGGCCCGCTCATGCGGCCTCCGCCTCCGTCAGCTGGGAGAGCACGATCTCCCGGTAGGTCTCGTTGCCGGCCATGAGCTCGTGGTGGCGTCCCTCGCCCACGACCTGCCCCTCGTCCAGGACGATGATCCGGTCGGCGTCGCGGATCGTCGCGACCCGCTGCGCGACGATGACCACGGTCGCGTCCTCGGTCTCGCGGGCGAGCGCCGCGCGCAGCGCCGCGTCCGTCGCGTAGTCCAGGGCCGAGAAGGAGTCGTCGAAGAGGTAGATCTCCGGGCGCTGGACCAGCGTGCGGGCGATGGCCAGGCGCTGGCGCTGGCCGCCGGAGACGTTGGTGCCGCCCTGGGTGACCGGTGCCTCCAGGCCGCCCTCCAGCGCCGAGACGAACTCCTTGGCCTGGGCCACCTCCAGGGCCTGCCACAGCTCTTCGTCAGTGGCGTCCGGGCGGCCGTAGCGCAGGTTGGAGGCGACGGTGCCGGAGAACAGGTAGGGCTTCTGCGGCACCATGCCGACCGTCTTCGCCAGCAGTTCGGGGTCGAGCCGGCGTACGTCCTCGCCGTCGACGAGCACCTCGCCACCGGTCGCGTCGAACAGCCGGGGGACCAGCCCCAGGAGCGTGGACTTGCCGCTTCCGGTGGAGCCGATCACCGCCGTGGTCTCGCCGGGGCGGGCCACCAGGTCCACGCCGCGCAGGACCGGGGCCTCGGCGCCCGGGTAGCGGAAGTCGGCGCCGCGCAGCTCCAGGACGCCGCGGCGGGTGAGTTCGCGCACCGGGTCGACGGGCGGGACGACGCTGGACTCGGTGTCCAGCACCTCCTGGATGCGCTCCGCGCACACCTCGGCCCGCGGCACCATCATGAACATGAAGGTGGCCATCATCACGGCCATGACGATCTGCATCAGGTAGGCGAGGAAGGCCGTCAGCTGGCCGATCTCCATGCCGCCGGTGTCGACGCGCATCGCGCCGAACCAGATGACGGCGACGCTGGAGATGTTCACGACCAGGATCACGGTCGGGAACATGAGCGCGAGGAGCCGGCCCGAGGCGAGCGAGACGCCGGTGAGGTCGGCGTTGGCCTCGCGGAAGCGGTCCTTCTCGTAGTCGTCGCGGACGAAGGCGCGGATCACCCGGTTGCCGGTGATCTGCTCGCGCAGCACCCGGTTCACGGTGTCCAGGCGGTCCTGCATCCGGCGGAACAGCGGCCGCGTCCGGTAGACGATGGCGCCGACCGAGATCCCGAGCACGGGCACCACGGCCAGCAGGACGCCCGACAGCTGCACGTCCAGCGAGAGCGCCATGGCGATGCCGCCGACGCACATGATCGGCGCCGAGACCATCAGGGTGAAGGTCATCAGCACCAGCATCTGGACCTGCTGGACGTCGTTCGTCGTACGGGTGATCAGGGACGGGGCACCGAAATGGCCCAGCTCCCGGGCGGAGAAGCTCTGCACCCGGTCGAAGACGCCGGCACGGACGTCGCGCCCGACGGCCGCGGCCGTGCGGGCGCCGTAGTAGACGGCTCCGACGTTGCAGACGAGCTGGACGAGCGAGACGCCCAGCATCAGCGCGCCGAAGCGCAGGATGTAGCCGGTGTCGCCGTTGACGACACCGTTGTCGATGATGTCGGCGTTCAGGGTGGGCAGGTAGAGGCTGGCGCTGGTCTGCAGGAGTTGCAGCAGGACCAGCGCCGCGATGGGTTTCCGGTACGGACCCAGATGGGTCCGCAGAAGTCGTATGAGCACGCGCAGGCTCCGGTCGGCACGATCGAGGGGGTTCAACCCATCTTCGGCCAATCGGCCCACCGATCCCCACCGGATTTCGCAAAGGCCGGTCAAAAGGACCAGCCGCACGGCGCGGGTCCTACGACCCCCGCGCCCGCCCGGATCCGGCCGCGGTCAGAACGCCCCGGGGTGGATCTGCTCCCGCGTGGCGATGTACTGCTGGCGCACTCCCTGCCAGGCCGGGAAGTCCTCGTCCGGCTCGAAGACCTGCGCCGCGGGGGCCGGCCAGACCGGCGGGGTGTGCGGTGCCAGGGTGCCCTGCGCCACACCGAGGGCCCAGGCCGCCTGGCGGGCCGCGCCGAGCGCCGCGTAGTCCGCCGGTGCGGGCACGACGACCTGGGTCCCGAACAGCCCGGGAGCCGCGGCCTGCACGGCGGGCAGCTCGGCGGCCGCGCCCAGCAGGAACACCCGGCGGATCTCGACCCCGCGCGAACGCAGCACGTCGAGGGCGTCCACCAGCCCGCACAGCATGCCCTCGAAGGCCGCCCGGGCCAGGTGCTCGGGCTTCATCGAGTCCCGGCGCAGCCCGGTGAGGGTCCCGGCGGCGAGCGGCAGGTTCGGCGTCCGCTCACCCTCCAGGTACGGCAGGAGCACCAGGCCGTGCGCGCCCGGAGTGGACTTCAGCGCGAGCTCGGACAGCCCCTCCAGGTCGGTGCCGAGCAGCTCGGCCGTGCCGCGCAGGGCCCGTACGGCGTTGGAGGTGTTCACCACGGGCAGGTGCATGCCGGTGGCGTCGGCCAGGGAGGTGATCAGCCCTCCCGGCTCCGACAGCGCCTCGTGGTGCACCGCCATCACCGAACCGGAGGCACCGAGGGAGACGACCGCGTCGCCGGGGCCGAGCCCCAGGCCGAGGGCCGCGGCCATCGTCTCGCCGGTACCGGCGGATATCAGCAGCCCCTCCGGCGTGGTCCCGGCCGCGTCGGCCGGGCCGAGCACCTCCGGCAGCAGGGCCCGGTGCCCGAGCGCCAGCTCCACCAGATCGGGCCGCCAGGCTCCGGAGGCCGCCGACCAGTAGCCGGTTCCCGAGGCCCCGCCGCGGTCGGTGGTCCGCCGGGCCGGGCGGCCCAGCAGCTGCCAGACCAGCCAGTCGTGCGGCGACATCAGCACGGCCACCCGGCGGGCCGCCTCGGGCTCGGTGCGGGCCAGCCAGGCCAGCTTCGCGACGGGCTGCGCGGAGTGCGGGACCGAGCCCACCGCCTCGGCCCAGGCGTGCCGTCCGCCGAGGGCCTCGGTGAGGTCGGCGGCCGCGACCTGGCCGCGCTTGTCGTTGCCGACGAGGGCGGGGCGCACCAGTGAGCCCTGCGGGTCCAGCGGCAGCAGGCCGTGCTGCTGCGCGGAGACGCCGATGGCCTGGACGCCCTCCAGGATCCCGCCGCCGGCGGCCTCGCCGAGCGAGAGCAGCCAGGCCTGCGGGTCGGTCTCGTGGGGGCTGGCGCCGTCGGGTTCGCCCACGGGCTGCGGATGGGGTGCGTACCCCTGGCGCAGCACGGCGCCGGTCTCGGTGTCACAGACCACGATGCGTGTGAAGGCGGAAGAGCTGTCCAGCCCGGCGACTATCCCCATGCGGAGAATTCTGCCGCACGCGGGGCCGGTCCTGACCGTCCCGGAGCCCCTGAAACCACATGGGTCCCAGGGGCTCCGGGCAGGGCCGGTGGCGCATCAGGTGTTGCTGGTGCCCCACTCGTCGTCGCCGACCCCGCCACCCGTCCGGCCGCGCAGGCCGGGCACCCGTCGGGCGAGCGACTCCGGCACGGCGCCGCCGGCCTTCTCGCTCACCGCGGCGAAGGCCTTCCCGGCGTACTCCCGGCCGGTGTGGCCGGCGGTCTCGGCGGCGTTGCGCACCGCCGGGTTCTGCGCGATCTGACGGGCGGACTTCTTGAGCTGTTCGTAGCGCTCGCGCCCGGCCCGGGTTCCGAGCACGTACCCGAGGGCCAGTCCGACCACGAACGTGACCTTGTACCGCATGCCTGTCACCCTTCGTCGTGTGGTGCCCGGCCTGCTGTCGATACCGATTGGCGGAGCACCCCCCTGCTTGCGCTAATCTATGTCTCGCAACGAGCGCTCGCCCCCCGGCAAGGCCGGAGGTGGGCCGTTCGATGCACCGCAGCAATCCCCTGTAGCTCAATTGGCAGAGCAGCCGGCTGTTAACCGGCAGGTTACTGGTTCGAGTCCAGTCGGGGGAGCGCAGTCCCCTGTAGCTCAATTGGCAGAGCATTCGGCTGTTAACCGGAGGGTTGCTGGTTCGAGTCCAGCCGGGGGAGCAAGGAGAAGAGGACCCTACGGGGTCCTCTTCTTGCTTTGTCGCCCGTTCCGGGAACCGGGCAGCCCTCAGCGCGGTCTCTCTGGACAGACGAAGCCGATCATGCGAGGCATCCGAAGCAGGAGATCGTATGAGCGGCTATGCTGCGGCAGACGGCGCGCACACGTGTACGCGCCACGCCGTGAAGGGGCGGTAGCTCAGCCGGTTAGAGCAGCGGACTCATAATCCGTCGGCCGTGGGTTCGAGTCCCACCCGCCCCACTGCGAGCCGCAGGTGCAGAAACGATCGCACCTGCGGCTTCGGCGTTTCCGGGGGTCGGCCCGGCTAGAAGTCCTCCGTTTCGTCCACGAGGTGGCGCAGGACGTCCGTCAGGTCCTGGCGGCGGGCGTAGGCCGTGCGCTGGCGGTGGGCGCCCGAGCCGTCGCGCAGGAGCCCGGCGAGGGTCTTGGCGGCGTGGTCCAGGTCACCGGCGGCGGCCAGTTCCGGGGCGACCAGGTCCAGCAGGGCCTCCGCGAGGTCGGCCGCCGGGAGTTCCGCGCCCGTGTAGGGGTCGAGGCCGAAGCCCTCCAGGCCGTCGTGGGCCGCCCGCCAGCGCGCGAGGCGCAGTACGTCGTCCCGTACGGCCGGCTCCGGGCGCTGCTCGGCGATCTCGCGGAGCGCCGTGGCCACCAGCGCGCGGGCCAGTTCGGCCTGGAGGACCGCAGAGTCGACGCCCGGGGACATGTCCGGTGCGCGGAACTCCAGCGTCGGCCAGTGCCCGGAGGGCCGGAGGTCCCAATAGACCATCTTGGTGTCCAGGGCCGCCCCCGAACCGAGCAGGGTCTGCACGGAGCGCCGGAAGTGGGCCGTGGACGTGAAGTGCGGAGGCAGCCCCGCCGAGGGCCACCCGGACCAGGCCATCGCCCGCCAGCTGCAGTGACCGGTGTCACGGCCGCCCCAGAACGGCGAGTTGGCGGCCAGCGCGATCAGCGTGGGCAGCCATGGTCTGATCCGGTTGGAGACCGCCACCGCCGTGTCCACGTCGAGCGTGCCGATGTGGATGTGGCGGCCGCAGCTGACCAGGGTGTCGGTGAGCGCGCCGAAGCGGCGGTGCTGCTCGCGCTGGCGCGGCTCGTCATCGGTCAGGTGCAGCGGCCCGTCGACCGCGACGACCGGCGAGGGCGCGGCCAGGAGCCGACAGCCGTGGGCGCGGGCCGCCCGGCCGAGGGTGCGCCGCAGGGCGGCGAGCTCGGCGCGCAGCGAGGACGCCGAGTCGGCGACCGGGGTGGATATCTCCACCTGGTAGCGGGTGCCCTCGGGATGCATCTCGCCCGGCAGCCCGTCGGCCGTCGCCAGGACCAGCGGGGCGGCGGGGACCACCCGGAGGGTGCGGGCGTCGACGAGCAGGAACTCCTCCTCGACGCCGAGGGTGAGGGGCACGGTGGGGCGCACCGTGTTGTGCGTCGTGCCGGTGCTCGTGGTGCTGTTGCCAGGATCGATCACTACGCCTCCCTGGACATACGAGTCTTTTCATCATGAGCTGAACACGAGGTGAGGAGCGCGCGGCGAATCAGTCAAATGTGCGGTGATAGTGGCGAGTTACCGGCAACGCTTCGCCCGCTCCGGGAGCCCGGAGCAGGATGGGGCGACTGTTGCCGGTGGGTGAAGCGGGTGGGCGGCACCCCGGTGGGGGCCGACGGGTCGATGCTTATCATCCGATGTGACTCGTACCAGTTCGCCAACCCGCCCCCGACGGCGGATATTCGCCGACCTCACCCCGCTGCGCACGTCCCCGGACTACCGGAGACTGTGGTTCGGCGGGACGATCTCCTGGGTCGGCCAGGCGATGACCGCCCTCGCGATCTCGCTCCAGGTCTACGACATCACCCGCTCCAGTTTCGCCGTCGGGCTGGTGGGGCTCTTCTCCCTCGTCCCCCTGATCGTCTTCGGCCTCTACGGCGGGGCCATCGCCGACACCGTGGACCGGCGCAAGCTCGGCCTCTACAGTTCCCTCGGCGCCGCGGGGCTGTCGGTCGCGCTCGCCGTGGCCGCGCTGCTCGGCCGGCACCACGTCTGGTTCCTGTACGCCGTCGTCGCGCTCCAGGCCGTCTGCGGGGCACTCACCGGCCCGGCGCGGTCCGCCATGATCCCGAGGCTGCTGCCGGCGGAACAGCTGCCCGCGGCCAACGCCCTGAACTCCGTGACCATGACCTTCGGGACGATGGTCGGCCCTGCCCTGGGCGGCCTGATCGTCGCCCTCGGCGGGTACGAGTGGGCGTACCTGGTCGACGCCCTCACCTTCACCGCCGCGCTCTACGCGATGTGGCGGCTGCCGTCGATGAAGCCGGACCGGGCGGAGGGCGCGCGGGGGAGGGCCTCCGTCGCCGACGGACTGCGCTTCCTCGGTACCCGGCCCAACATCCGGATGACGTTCTTCACCGACATGGCCGCGATGGTGCTGGCCCAGCCGAAGGCGCTGTTCCCCGCCATCGCCGTGCTCTGGTACGGGGACGACGCGAAGACGGTCGGCCTCATGGTGGCCGCGATCGCCGCCGGGGCGCTGCTCGGCGGGCTCTTCTCCGGCTGGCAGGCACGGATCCGGCGGCACGGGCTGGCGATCCTGCTCGCCGTCGCCGGATGGGGGCTGGCCATCGCGGTGTTCGGCCTCACGCGGCACCTGTGGCTCGGGCTGTTCTTCCTGGCTCTGGCCGGGTACGCGGACACCGTCTCGATGGTGTTCCGCACCACCATGCTGCAGGCCGCCACCCCCGACGACATGCGGGGGCGCCTCCAGGGCGTCTTCATCGTGGTCGTCGCGGGCGGGCCCCGGCTCGGGGACTTCCTCGCCGGGACCGCCGCCGACCTGACCTCCCCGGCCGCCGCGGTCACGGGCGGCGGGCTGGCCTGCGTGCTGGTGGTGGGCCTGCTCGCCCTGCGCTGGCGCAACTTCGCCCGCTACGACGCCCACGCCCCGCAGGCCTAGTGCCGTGCCGGGCGCCGCGACCCGGTGAACCTCGGCGGTCACAGCACCAGGTCGGACCGGCTACGCGTCCACCGGCTCGCGGGTGCGTTCGCCGCCCGCATCGCCGGTGTTGGCGGTGCCGGAGGGTTCGAAGAGCAGGATGTGGGCCTCCTCGTCGGCCGACGGGCAGTGCTCCGCCCCGCGCGGGACGACGTACATCTCGCCCGGGCCCAGGACCACGTCCCCGTCGCGCAGGCGGATCGTCAGGGTGCCGGAGACGACGAGGAACAGCTCGTCGGTGTCCTCGTGGGCGTGCCACACGAACTCCCCCCGGACCTTGGCCACCTTGACCTCGTAGTCGTTGACGCGGGCGATGCGGCGCGGCGACCACTGCTCGGTGAAACCGGCCAGCTTCCCGGCGATGTCGATCTTCTGTGTCGTCATGCGGACAGCCTGGTGCCGGGCGGGCGGCCGGTCTTGTACGTTCCTGACATGGCCGCGATACCTTCGCCGCGCAGCACCGTGTGCGCCTGGCAGCCGCCGGTGCCAGGCATCGCCGAGGTCTTCCACGCCCGCTTCACCGAGCACGCGTATCCGGCCCATGTGCACGACACCTGGGCGCTGATGATCGTGGACGGCGGGCGGGTGGACTTCGCCCTCGACCGGGAACGCCACGGCGCCGGGGTGTCGGACGCGGTGGTCCTGCTGCCGCCCGGGGTGGTCCACGACGGTCGGACCGTCACCGAGACGGGCTTTCGCAAGCGCGTCCTGTACCTGGACACCTCGGTGCTGCCGGAGCGGCTGACCGGAGCCGCCGTGGACGCGCCGCTGCTGGCCGACCCCGCGCTGCGCGAGCGTGTGCACGGGCTGCACCTGGCGCTCGGGGAGCGGGAGCGGGACCCTCTGGAGGCACAGTCACGGCTGGCCTTCGTACAGGAGCGGCTGCACGGGTGGCTGGCGGGGCGCGGGGAGCCGTCGGCGGCCGGGGCGACCAGTGCGGCCGGGTCGGCGCCGGGCACGCGGCTGGCCGTACGGCTGCGCGAGCTCCTGGACGCCCGGGTGGTGGAGGGGGTCACGCTGGAGGAGGCTTCGGCCCGGCTCGGCCACGTCCATCCCACCCACCTCATCCGCAGCTTCCGGACGGCCTACGGGCTGCCGCCGCACGCGTACCTGACGGGGCGGAGGGTCGCAGTCGCGCGGGGCCTGCTGCTCGCGGGGGCCCGGCCGGCGCAGGCGGCGGCGGAAGCCGGCTTCTACGACCAGGCCCACCTCGCGCGGCACTTCGCGCGGCACGTCGGGACCAGCCCGGCCAGGTTCGCCCGATCCCGCGTGTGAAGGAGGGGCACGGATCCGTCCGGGGGCCCGCCATCACCCCCGGCAGGTGAGACGCTCCCACCGCAGGGGCCTTTGGCCCGCCGACGCTAGGCCCTGTCGGCTCTGTCCCGAGGGCCGTCGGGGCCGACGACGCCGCGGGCGACGCCCAGGGAGACCAGGTCCTGGGGGCGGATGCGGAGCTGGTCCGCCGTGGCCGCGGCGGCGGACGGGGGACGCTTGAGGATGGCCGCGGCCAGTTCCGGGGCGATGACCGAGAAGTAGCTGTCCGGGGTCACCCAGGTGTTCCCCGGGGCGGCCAGCGCGAGGGCGCCGCCCGAACCGCCCTCGCCGATCAGGAGGGTGGTGACGGGGACGGTGGCCGCCGCCAGCGCCGCGAAGGTGTCGGCGATGGCCGCGCCGGCGCCCGCGTGCTCGGCGGCGGCGTCGTTGGCCGCGCCCGGGGTGTCCACCAGGGTGAGGACGGGAATGCCGAGCCGGTCCGCGAGGCGGACCACGCGGGCGGCCGTGCGGTAACCCGCCGGGCGGGTGGCCGTCCCGCACTGGGCGGCGTAGGCCACGGCCCGGCCCTCCCGCAGCCCGAACCCGCACAGCATGCCCGGGTCCGTACCGCCCGCCCGGTCCCCGGAGAGGTGCAGGCGCAGCTCGAAGTACGCGTCCAGGTACGCCTCGGCGCGCGGCCGGCCGGGGTCGCGGGCCTGGCGTACCGCGTCCCAGCCGGTGGCGGGCGGGCGTACGTCGGCCAGCGCGGCCGGGGGCTCGACCGGCTCGCCGGAGCGGGGCGCGGCCAGGACGCGGAGCCAGTGCGCGAGGGTGCCCGGCAGGTGGGCGGCGGGGACCACGGCGTCCACCTGACCGGCGGCGTACTGGCCTTCGGCGCTGTACGCCGCCGGGTCCGCGTCCGCCGGCCGCACCCGGGACCCGGCGAAGCCGACCTGGGCGCCGGGCAGCGCGAGGACCACGTCGGCGCCGGCCCCGAGGGTGGCCCAGCCGCCGCCGGTGGTCGGATCGCGCAGGACGGCGAGCTGGGGGAGTCCGGCGGCCCGGGTCAGGACGCTCTGACGGGCCACGCGCTGCAGCTGCGTCAGCGCGAGCATGCCCTCCTGCATCCGGGAGCCGCCCGTGGCGATGAGCGAGACCAGGGGCAGGCGGTGCTCGCGGGCGTGCGCGTACGCGGCTTCGAGCCGGTCGCCGGTGCGCTGCCCCAGGGAGCCGCCGAGGAAGCCGAACTCGAAGGAGATCAGGACGGCTTCGCGGCCGCCGATGAGCGCGGTGCCGGTGACGACGGATTCCTGCTCGCCGGTGCGCTCGGTGGCGCGGGCGCGGGAGGCGTCGTACCCGGACCAGGCCAGCGGGCCGTCGGCGGGGGACTCCCGGTGGGGCGCGGGCAGTTCGGCGAAGGAGCCGGGGTCGGTCACGGAGGCGATGGCCGCGCGGGCCGAGAGGCGGGTCGTCGTCACGGGTGCACCCCAGGTCGGATCGGTCGAAGTCGTCTCCGGGCGACAGTACTTCGGCCGGGCGGTGGCGGTCAGCCCACGAACTGGACGGCGTACAGCGCCCCGACGGCCGTGGCCAGGCCGCCGAGCAGCAGCCGCAGGGCCCTCTCGGGCAGGTGGGGCTGGAGCCGGGCGCCGAGGTGTCCGCCGATCAGGCCGCCGGCCCCGCACGACAGCCCGAGGAGCCAGTCGGGGGCGACGGAGCCCGTGGTGGCGAGGGAGAGCAGCGCGTAGGTGACGGCCCCGACGAGCGAGGTGACGAAGGTCGCGGCCAGGGCGGCGGGCGCGACGGCGGCCACCGGCGCCCCGCGGCCGACCAGGACGGGGCCGAGCAGGGAGCCGCCGCCGATGCCGTAGACGCCCCCGGCCACGCCGACGGTCAGGGCCAGCGCCGTCGTGGCGCGCGGCGAGGGCGGGCGGGCCGTGCGGGCGGGCGCCGGGCGCAGGGTCCGCAGCAGCAGCCACAGTCCGAGGGGGAGCAGCAGTGCGGCGATGAGGAGGCGGAAGACGCGCGGGCCGGGGACGGCGAACACGCGGATCACCGCGCCGAGGACCACGCCGGGGACGGTCCCGGCGACGAGCAGACGGGTGAGGGGCCCCTTCAGGCCGCCCGTCCGGTGGTGGCGCAGCAGGGCGCCGGGACCGGCCACGACGTTGTAGAGGAGGTTGGTGGGTGTCACCGCCGGGCTCGGCACCCCCAGCACGCTGACCTGCACGGGCAGCAGGAAGACCGCCCCGGAGATCCCCACGGGCGCGGTGACCACCGATATCAGCAGTCCGGCGGCGAACCCGAGCAGCCCTGCCGACCACGTCATGCCCGCCGCCTTCCGGAAGATCACCGCCCACCGGTCCAAGCCTCGCCCCGCGGGCGGGCCAGGTCCATGACGTTCTCGTGAACACCGCAGTCGCTGCGGACGGCGGCAGGGCGGTCGGCCCTACGGCGAGATCCAGCCGTACAGGCGCCGGTCGTGTGCGACGGCCCGGCGCGCCAACGCCGCGAGCGCGTCCAGGAACTCCGCGAGCGCCTCCGGTCCGGGCGGCGCGGCGAAGACGTCCGAGCCGCACCAGGCGCGTGCAACCGGGTCCAGCTGCTCGGGGCCGGAGACCGCGAGGGAGTCGCGGAAGGCGTCGGTGAGCGACACGCTGATCACCTCGCCGTCTCCGGCCGTCGCGATCAGCCCGCCGTGTCGGGGATCGGCCTCGACGGCCTCCGCCGACCGGCCCGTGAGGAGCACCTCGGCGGGCAGCAGCTCCACCACCGGATCCATGCCCTTCACCACGAACTGGTCGTATCCGGTGCCGGTCGGTCCGCCGCCGTCGCGCCGCACCGCCCGCTCGGCGTCATCGTAGTCGTGGGCGGCGTAGTAGCCGAAGAGAGCACCTATGCCGGCGAGCATCACACGCGGCACCGACAGCCCGTCACGGCAGCGGCAGGGCGATCCTCACCGCGTAGGCGGCGACCAGGCCGTAGCCCAGGCGGAAGGTCCAGACGCGGGCGGCGGCCGAGATGCGGGTGCCCGCGAGGGAGCCGAGCGCGACGAGGGCCTGCTGCCAGAGGAGGGAGGCGGCGCCGACGCCGACGAGGAACGCCGCCCCGGCCGGGGCGGAGCCGAGGGTGGCGCCCTGGGCGGTGGTGAGGGCGGCGAAGTAGAGGGCGGTGGTGGGGTTGACCGCGGTCAGGGCGACATAGCGGGCGAAGGCCTTGGCCGGCCGCAGGTCGGTGGCCGTGCGCGTGGTGCCCCCGGGGACGGAGTCCTGCCCGGGATCCGGCACCGGCGGGACCGCCGCCTTCGAGCGGGCTCCGGAGAGGCCGTGGGCCGCGATGGCCAGCAGGATCACGGCCGAGGCCAGCCGGACCCACGCCTCGACGGGGGCGATGTGGGAAGCCACCCAGGGGCCCAGGGCGGTGGCGAGGGCCGCGTAGCCGAGGTCGACCACGGCGATGCCCGTGGCCGCGGCCACCGCCGTCCGGCGGTGCCGCATCGCCTCCTGGAGCAGCAGCACGCTCATCGCACCCATCGGCATCGCCACGCCCAGACCGGCGGCGGCGCCCGCCAGGGCCGGCGTCATCAGTTCGCTCATACGGGCGAGGGTCGGGCCTCGCGCCCGCGCTATGGACGCGAATATCGGGTGCGACTGCGAGAATCGCGGCATGGACCGCCTCGACAGGGAAATCCTCGGCATCCTGCAGCAGGATGCGCGGATCTCGTATCGTGATCTCGGCGTACGCGTCGGCCTCAGCGCCAACGCCACCGCGGACCGGGTGCGGCGGATGCGCCGGGAGGGGGTGATCCGCGGGTTCACCGTCGTGGTGGATCCTGCCGCCGACACCGCCGGCGGTCTCGTCGTCTTCATCGACGTCACCCTGCGCCAGGACACCACCAACGAGGAGTTCGAGCGTCAGGTCGCGGGGCTGCCCGGGATCACCGAGGTCGTGCACGTGACCGGCGCGCACGACTACCTCGTACGCGCCCGGGCCGCCGACCCCGCAGCCCTCGACGGTCTGCTGCGCCGCCTGAAGCGGGAGGCCGGGGTGGCCCAGTCCAACACCCGGATCGCCCTGCGCGCGGCCGACCGCCCCGGCCGGCTCTGACGCAGTCCCGGGCCGGCCGCGCCGACGCCGTCAGAGCGCCGACTCCCACGTCAGCGTCGTGCCCCGCGCCCCCGCTTCCGTACGCCCGTCGTCGGTCACGGTCAGACGGACCCGGCCCGGGGACGACGCGTCCACCACCACCTCGATCGAGGTGACCCGGTTGCGCCGGTGCGCGGCGGCCAGGGCTCCGCGCAGGGCCGTGAGCAGGTCGCCCGCCACGGTCGGCGGGAGCAGGGCGTCCACCGCGCCCGCGAAGTGCACCGACGGCTGGAAGCCGAGCAGGACCGCCGCGCCGTCCGTCTCGCGCAGGACCCGCCCCCGGAAGGTGGTCGGGGCGTCGGTCGGCGGCTGCTGGAGGGCGAAGATGGCCGTGCGGACCTCCTGGATGGTGGAGTCGAGCTCGTCGACGGCGCGGGTGAGTTCGTCGCCGACGGTGTCCCCGGAGGGGGCGTTCTCGGCGCGCCGCCGCGTGCTCTCCAGCATCATCTCGGTGGCGAAGAGCCGCTGGACCACCAGGTCGTGCAGGTCCCGCGCGATCCGGTCGCGGTCCTCGTACACCGCGAGCTGTTCCCGGTCGTGCTGGGCGTCGGCCAGGACGAGGGCCAGTGCGGCCTGCGAGGCGAACTGCGAGGCGAGCAGCCGGTCCACCGCGTCGTACGCCGGGCCGCCCCGGGCGCGCGGCAGGGCCAGGGTGCCGATCAGCTGGCCGCCGCTCTGGAGCGGAAGCATCATGCTCGGCCCGAACCGCGTCCGCACGTGCGTGGTCATCCGCGGGTCGGTGGCCGAGTCGTCGACGAAGACGGGTTCGCCGCCCAGGAGTTGTTCCAGTACCGGCGATCCGGGGGCGATGGCCGTCCCCACGAGGTCCCCGGGATCCCCCTGGGTGGAGGCGGCCACGATCTTCATGCCGCCCTCGGGGGTCGGCTGGAGCACCACCCCGGCCGCGGCGTCGGCGAGCAGCCGGGCCCGTTCGGCCACGCACATCAGGGCGTCCGCCGCGGGACGTCCCGCCAGCAGGGTCGTGGTCACGGCGGCGGCCCCGTCGATCCAGCGTTCCCGGCGGCGCGCGGTCTCGTACAGCCTGGCGTTGCCGATCGCTATGCCGGCCTGTGCGGCCAGGACGCGCACCAGGGCGAGGTCCTCCTCGGTGAAGGGGCCGCCGCCGCGCTTCTCGGTGAGGTAGAGGTTGCCGAAGACCTCGTTGTGGACCCGGATCGGAACGCCCAGGAAGCTGTGCATGGGCGGGTGGCCGGGCGGGAAGCCGGCCGCCCGGGGGTCCTGGGTGAGGTCGTCCAGGAGCAGCGGCCGAGGGTCCCGGGCGAGGACCCCGAGCAGGCCGGAGCGGCCGTCGGGCAGGTGGGGGACGGCCGCCCGCTGCTCCTCGGTCAGGCCCGACGTGAACAGCGCGGTCACCAGGACGCGCTCGGGGTCGAGGATCCCGAGCGCGCCGTACCGGGCCGAACACAGCGTGGCCGCGGAGTCCACGATGTGCTGGAGGGTGGCGCGCAGTTCCAGTTCGGAGCCGACGCTCAGTACCGCCTCCAGCAGCACGGGGAGGCCCGCCGGGTCCTCGTCGGACCGGTCGGCGGGCCTCTCCTGCCCTGCGTCCGTCATCCGGCCAGCGGGTTGAGGACCATGGGTGCGATCTTCCCTTCGAGCATCGCGCCGAGACCCAGTACGGCGCACACGTCCGGCCGTTCGGCGATGGCGACCGGCATCCCGGTGGCGTCCCGCAGCATCTGGTCCAGGCCCGGCAGCAGGGCGCTGCCGCCCACCATCATGATCCCCCGGTCCGTCAGGTCGGCCACGAGGTCGGGCGGGCAGTCGCGCAGCACCTTGCCGATCCCGTCGAGGACGGCGGTCAGCGGGGTGTGGATGGCGTCGCGCACGGCCGCGGTGTCCACGTGGACGGAGCGTGCCAGGCCGGTGGCCACGTCACGGCCGTGGATGAGGGTGGAGGCCGGTCCCTCGGAGGTGAGGCCGTTGCCGTGCAGGGCCAGTTGGAGCGGCCGGACGGCCTGGCTGGGCAGCATCAGCTCGTGCGCGTGGCGCAGGTGCTGGACGACGGCGTGGTCGATGGCCTCGCCGCCGACGGGGATGCGCTGGGCGGTGACGATCGAGCCGAGGGAGAGGACGGCGACCTGGGTGGCCGCAGCCCCGCACACCATGATCATCGTCGCGGTCGGCTGCTCCACGGGCAGTCCGCAGCCGACGGCCGCCGCGATCAGGGTGTCGACCAGTTCGACGCGCCGCGCCCCGAGGCCGACCAGGGTCTCCACGGCGGCCCGCTGGGCGAGCGGGTCCGCGTCGTGCGGGGTGCAGGCGGCCGCCCGCAGCCGGGGCTTGCGCCGCAGGGCGCGCCGCAGCTTCTCGCCGAGGAGGTGGCGCAGCATCCGCTGGGCCATCTCGATGTCGACGACGGTGCCGCCGGAGACGGGGCGCACGACCCTGATGTAGTCGGGCGTGCGGCCGGTCATCCGCTCGGCGAAGGTGCCGACGGCGATGAGTGCGCCGGTGCGCGTGTTGACCGCGGCGACGCTGGGTTCGTCGACCACGAGGCCGGCGCCCTTGACGTACACGCGGGTCCTGGCCGCCCCCAGGTCGACGGCGACGTGGCAGCGGCGCAACTGCTCAAGACTGACGGTCACGGCAGTACCTCCCGAGAGCGCTGACGCAAGAGGACCGGCGGAAGTGCCGGTCGCTTGTCCTATCATCTCGGGCATTTCGGACTATCCGCCCGTTGGAATGCTCCGGCCGTGGGTGTGTCGCGGCTGCATGGGGGTGGATTTCTGTACCGACAGGCACCACCATGCCCGCACCGCACGCGCTACTCGCGCGTAACAAGGTAAGGGGGCACCGATGCTGACGGTACGACAGGGACTGGTCGCGCTCCTGACGCTCTGCCTGGCGCTCACGGCGTCCGCCGCGGCCCATGCCTCCGGCCGGGGCCCCGCCCCCGCCGCTGACCGGGCATCACCGCGCAGCCCGGTGGTCTTCGTGCACGGGTACAACGCCGACCCCGGCGTCTGGGGAGCACTCCGCGGCGACCTGCGCGCCGCCGGGTACACCGACGCGGAGCTGTTCTCCTTCGGCTACGACACCCACCAGTCCGTCAACGAGGTCCTCGCCGGGCGGCTCGGCGCCTACGTCGAGCAGGTCCGCCGGGAGACCGGTGCCGCCAAGGTCGACGTCGTGGCGCACTCCTTCGGCTCGCTGGTGAGCCGCTGGTACGTCAAGTTCGGCGGGGGCACGGCCACCGTCGACCACTGGGTGTCCCTGGCCGGCCCCAACCGCGGCACCTCCACCGCCTGGGCCTGCGCCCTGTGGGACCAGGCCTGCCGGGACATGACCCCCGGGTCGTACGTGGTGAAGAACCTGGGCAGCGGGGACGCCACCCCGGGTGAGGTGAAGTACGCGACCTTCTGGTCGGACTGCGACGAGGTGATCAACCCCGACGACAGCGTCCCGCTCACGGGCGCCACCAACACACCGGTCGGCTGCCTGGCGCACAACGACCTGCTCGGCGACGACGGGACCTCGGCCGGAGTGCGCGCCTTCCTCGCGTCGTAGCGCGCCCCCGGGCCGGGCGGCGGCCACTGCCGACGCGCTGCTTGGGAGGTACGGGCGGCAGTGGGGGAGGCCGCCGCGTCCTGAGGGGGAAGTGCCGATGCCGGACCGGGTCCGCTCCCGCGCCACCCACGAGCGGCCTGCGCCGCCACGGCGTTCCGTCACCCGTCTGCGCCTTACCTGCCTCTACGGCGGAGTGTGCATGGCGGCCGGGACGGCACTGCTCGCCGTCGTCCTCCTGCTCGCGCGGCAGGCCGTGAGCAGGGGCAGCGAGCCGGTCCTCGAACTGGGCCCGGAGAGCACGGTCGTCCTGGCGCCCGCCTCCTGCCCGGAGCCGGCCGGCGGCCTGCCGCCCCCCTGCCCCGGCCACCGCCGGGAGCAGCCCCGCGACCCGCTGGGGTCGTCGGCCCTGCCGGTCCTCGCCGCGCTCGGACCCCTGTCGGCCGGTGCGGGGTACGTGACGGCCGGATACGCCCTGTCGCGCGTCCGACGGATCACGCGCCCAGCCCGCGGCGCCCACCATCACGTCTGAGGGCCCACGCGCTGGAGCAGGCCGTAGGTGAACTCCGCCACGCAGGGCCGCCCCCGCGCGGTGAAGGCGAGGCGCCAGCGGGTCGGCGCGGTGCCCTCCATCGGCCGTACGGGCGCGAAGGCCCGCGCCACCTCGTCCACCGTCGCCGACCAGGGCAGCAGGTCGTCCGGCGACTCCAGTACGGGCCCCCGCGCGCCCGGGGCCCGTACGAGCCACTCGTTCCACACCGCCCCGTCCGGCGCGGCCAGCACCTCGAAGCGCAGGTCCGGCCAGAGCGGCAGCCGCCACAGCAGGGCCTCGCACTCCAGGTCGCCGATCGCGCGCTGCCCGGTGGACTCGGGCGGTCCGAGCACCGAGCGGTACCGGGCCAGCGCCCCGCGCGAGCGCGGTGAGCGGACCATCGCCTGCCAGCGCTTGTTCGCCTCCCGCTGGTCCGCGAGCGAGGCGCCCAGCCGCCGGCGGGCCTCGTCGGCGAGGTCCGGCTGGAAGTCCGCCATCCGCCGCAACAGCACCAACTGGAACGCGGCCGGCCCGAAAGAAGTCATGGAGGGAACGATTCCACACAGGATCCTTACGTTCTCGGGATCCGGATGTTGTCCCCCAGCACGTAGCCTGCGGGCGCCATGAACTATTGCCACGCCTGCCGGAGGCACCTCAACGGCGCACTGGCGTGCGCCGGATGCGGAACGCCCGCCGAGTACCTGATACCCGCCGCCCCCACTGCCGGTCCGCCCCCGCCGCCCGCGGTCGAGGGGCCCGCCGCCGATCCGCCGGCCGCCCCGGCCGACGTGTACGCGGACTCGCTCGTGGTCCTCTCCGCCCCCGAGGGACGCAGGTCCGGCGCCCGGCGCCGGGCCGCGAACCGGCGCCGCCGCCGCACCGTGGTGTCCCTCTCGCTCGGGGTGCTGCTCGCGACCGCGGGCTCCCTGATGGTGGCGGGCATGGCTGCCGACGGGGAGCGCACCGACCGGGCCTCCGACGTCGTCCTGGTGGACGACGCGCCCAGGGATCCCGCTCAGCTGTCGCAGGCACCGACGGCCGCGGTGCCCACCGGCTCCGGCAGGGCCACCGCGAAGTCCGGCGGCTCGACCACGAAGAAGTCCGGGAGCGGGGCGCCCACCGGGAGCGCAGGTCAGCCCGGCCCGACGGAGTCCGCCCCCGCCCCGACCCTGTCGGGCTCGGCGTCGGTGACCCCCGGGCGCGGGCCGTCCGTACAGGCTTCCGGCTCCGGCACGCCCTCGCAGGGCGTCACCGGCAGCACCCAGGCGCCGCCCCCGGCTCCGCCGACGCAGTCGCCCACGCCCAAGCCGACCAAGAGCTGCGTGCTCTGGATCTTCTGCTCGTAGCCCCCTGCCCGCGGTCCGGCCGGATCAGGCCAGCATCCGCTTGAGCAGGTCCCGCAGCACGGCCCGCTCCGCCGGGGACAGCCCGGCCAGGGGCTCGCGCGCGAAGTCCAGCGACTCGCGCAGCCGCTCCGCCGTCCGCAGGCCCTCCTCGGTGGGGGCGGCCAGCTTGACCCGCCGGTCGGCGGGATCCGGACGGCGCTCCACCAGGCCGCGGCCCTCCAGCCGGTCGATGATGCCCGTCACGTTCGAGGGCTCGCACCGGAGCTTCTGTGCGATGCGGCGCATGGGCGTCGGCTCCAGGGAGAGCAGGTTCAGCACCTTGGCCTGGGCGCCGGTCAGCTGATGGCTGGCTGCCGCGTGCTCGTACTCCATGTGGTACCGGCTCACGACGTCGCCGATGAGTTCGACGACCTCGACGGTCACTGGGTCTGCGCGATGACTGGGCATGGATCCAGCGTACCCATTTACTTGACAACATGAAATATCCAGGCGCATGGTTGTTTCACCTAGTGAAGCAATTCGTTCTGACCAGGAGCGCCGCAATGTCTGAGATCCCCGCCGTGAGCCGCGAGTGGCACCTCGTCCGTCGCCCGCAGGGCTGGCCCGTCGCCGAGGACTTCGCCCTGCGCGAGGTGCCCGTGTCCGCCGAGCCCGCCGCAGGCCGGATCCTCGTGCGCAACCTGCACATGTCCGTGGACCCGTACATGCGCGGCCGGATGAACGACGTGAAGTCCTACATCCCGCCCTTCCAGCTCGACCGGCCGATGGAGGGCGGCGCGGTCGGCGAGGTCGTCGCCTCCAACGCCGAGGGCTTCGCCGTCGGCGACCACGTCCTGCACGGCCTGGGCTGGCGCGAGTACGCGGACCTGGACGCCAAGCACGCCACCAAGGTCGACGCCTCCCTCGCCCCGCTCTCCACCTACCTCGGTGTCCTCGGTATGCCGGGCCTGACCGCCTACGCCGGCCTCTTCGAGGTCGCCTCCTTCAAGGAGGGCGACTCCGTCTTCGTCTCCGGCGCCGCGGGCGCGGTCGGCGGCCTCGTCGGCCAGTTCGCGAAGATCAAGGGCGCGTCCCGGGTCGTCGGCTCCGCCGGCTCGGACGAGAAGGTGACGCTCCTCACGGAGAAGTACGGCTTCGACGCCGCCTTCAACTACAAGAACGGCCCCGTCGCCGAGCAGCTGCCCGCCGCCGCCCCCGAGGGCATCGACGTCTACTTCGACAACGTCGGCGGCGACCACCTGGAGGCCGCCATCTCCTCCATGAACGTGGGAGGCCGCGCCACCCTCTGCGGTGCGATCGCCCACTACAACGACACCGAGGCCGCCCCCGGCCCGCGCAACCTGATGCAGGTCATCGGCAAGCGGCTGCGCCTGCAGGGCATCCTCGTCAACGACCACGCCGGACTCCAGCAGCAGTTCGTCCAGGACGTCGCCGGATGGCTGCGCTCCGGTGAGCTGCGCTACGACGAGACGGTCGTCGAGGGCGTCGAGAACGCCACCTCCGCCTTCCTGGGCATGCTCCGCGGAGAGAACACCGGAAAGATGATCGTTTCCTTCACCGGTTAGGCTCACCCCACAACCGTCGTGACCGTGGGCGCGAGTCGCGGCGATTACCAGGAGGAACATTCTTCATGTCCATCCAGCAGTCCGACGTCGCGTACACCGCCGTGGCCACCGCCGAGAACGGCCGCGACGGCCGAGTCGCCACGAACGACGGCCAGCTCGACGTCGTCGTGAACCCGCCCAAGGAGCTCGGCGGCAGCGGCGCCGGCACCAACCCGGAGCAGCTCTTCGCCGCCGGCTACAGCGCATGCTTCCAGGGCGCCCTGGGCGTCGTCGCCAAGAACGTGAACGCCGACATCTCCGGCTCCACGGTCACCGCCGAGGTCGGCATCGGCAAGAACGACGAGGGCTTCGGCCTGATCGTCAAGATCTCCGCCGTGATCCCGAACGTGGACGCCGCCACCGCCAAGGAGCTCATCGAGAAGGCCCACGAGGTCTGCCCGTACTCCAAGGCCACCCGCGGCAACATCACCGTCGAGCTCGCCGTCTGATCCGGCAGCCGCACAGCGAGGGCCGCACCCCGATCGGGGTGCGGCCCTCGCCGTAGACTGGCGCCATGCACGATCTTGCGGGGGGCTTCCGGTACCTGCTGGCCGGACAGCGATGGGTGTTGCGACACGGCCGGTGGCTGGGCTTCGGGCTGCTGCCCGGCCTCGTCTCGCTCGCCCTCTACGCCGGCGCCCTCATCGGGCTCGGCTACGGCGCCGACGACCTGACCGCCTGGGCGACCCCGTTCGCCGACGACTGGTCAGCCCCCTGGCTCGGCCTCTTCCGCGGCTTCCTCACCGCCCTGTTCTTCGGCTTCGGGCTCTTCCTCGCGGTGATCACCTTCACCGCGGTGACCCTGCTGATCGGCCAGCCCTTCTACGAGTCCCTCTCGGAGCAGGTCGACCGCAGCGAGGGCGGCGAGGTCCCGCAGTCGGGCCTCCCGCTCTGGCGGGAGCTGTGGATCTCCGCCCGGGACAGCCTCAAGGTGCTGGGCCGGGTGGTGCTGTACGGCATCGGGCTCTTCGCGCTCGGCTTCGTCCCGGTGATCGGCCAGACGGTCGTCCCGGTGCTCGGTTTCTGCGTCTCCGGCTACTTCCTGACCCAGGAGCTCACCTCCGTGGCCCTCCAGCGCCGCAAGATGGAGCTGCCCGAGCGGCTGGTGCTGCTGCGGTCACGGCGGCTGCTCGTGCTGGGCTTCGGAGTGCCGCTGGTGCTGGCCTTCCTGGTGCCGCTCGTCGCGGTGTTCCTGATGCCGGGCGCGGTGGCGGGGGCCACGCTGATGGCGCGCGACTTGATGCGCACCGACGACACCCCGGCCGCCGAGGCCGCACCCGCCGGCTTCGGACCGCCGCCGCCCGCGTTCTCGTAGGCGTCCCCGCGGAGCCCTACCGCTGCTTCAGCAGCAGGATGGCCCCCGCCGTGTCCTCCCCGCCGTGGGCGGCCGGGTCCGCGGTCAGCCGGCGGCGCATCAGATCCAGGTACGGGGAGATCAGCTCGGCGCTGACCTGCTGCTCCTCGGCGGTGCGCAGCAGGGTGCCGCTCGCTGCGACCTGCATGGCGAGGTTCGACACCACCCCGCTGGTGAAGTCCCGCGAGGTGAGCCGCTCGGCGGCGTTGCCGACGAAGAAGCCCATCGCACCCAGCCACTCGGACAGCAGCGGAGACAGGTCCTTCGGGGCGATGTCCTCGCCTTCGGTCAGCGCGTAGGCGTGCGAGATGCCGGCGAACAGCCCGTACATCGCGCTCAGCAGCGCCACGTCGTGCAGGGCGGCGTGCCCGGGGTCCTCCCCGACGAAGCGGGCACCGGCCGGGACCTCCAGCGTCGCGCGGTGGGTGTCGAAGAGGGCGCGCGAGCCGCTGTAGAAGACGTATCCGCCGGCCTCGGGAACGCCGATCATCGTGGGCGTGGCCATGATCCCGCCATCGGTGTACCGGGCGCCGCGGGCCTCCGCCCAGGCGGCCCGGGCCCGGGCCTCGGCCGGGGTGCCGGTGGTGAGGTCGACGAGGTCCTTGCCGGTCAGGTCGATGCCGTCCAGGGTGGAACGCACGCTGGCGTCGTCCAGGAGGCAGGTCACGACCAGCTCGTTCGCCGCGACGGCCGCCGCGGCGCTCGGGGCGGCGACGGCGCCCTCTGCGGCGAGCGGTGCGGCCTTGGCGGGGGTGCGGTTCCAGACGGTCAGGGAGTGCCCGGCGGCGAGCCAGGTGCGGGCGAGGGTGGTGCCCATGTCGCCGAGGCCGAGCAGGGTGAGCGATTTCCGCGATGTGGTGTCGGTCATGGCGTTTAGCCTGGTTGCAGGCAGTGCGGTGCTCAAGTACGCACTTCGGAGTGGGTGGTTACCCCGAGGTGAGCGAGCAGGTGGGGAGGATGTGCGATGGCGGTGACACGGAGGCCCGGTGCGGACGAGTGCGGGATCGCCGCGGCGATGTCCGTGATCGACGGCAAATGGAAGGTGTCGCTCCTGTGGACGCTGGAGCAGCGCCCGCGCCGCTTCGGCGAGCTGCGCCGGCTCGTCCCCGGCGTCTCCGAGAAGGTGCTCGCCGCCCAGCTGCGCGAGCTCGAGACCGACGGCATCGTCCACCGCGAGGTGTACGACGAAGTGCCGCCGCGCGTCGAGTACTCCCTGACCGCGCTGGGACAGGATCTGAACGCGGCCCTGGAGCCGTTGGGGCAGTGGGGTACGAAGCACCTCCTCCCGGATCCGGCCTAGCCGGCCGGAGACCGGTTGCCGGACCCCGTCCATCCCCGGCGGACCCGTAGTATGCATGGCAGCAAATGCCAAGGCTGTCTCCCACTGCCCTTGAGTCCGCCCTGGCCCGGAGCTTCGGCGGGGGGCCGGAGTCGCGCAGCGGCTTGCCGAGCCACCACCGGCCACCGGGCCGAGGACCGACCAGCAGTAGGGACACAGCAGTGACAGTCAGTACCGAGGGCACGGCGACCGTGCTGCCCCCGGGCGGACCGGCCGCGCCCGCCCGCCCGATACCGGCCGCCCGGCGTGGGATCGGCTCCCGCGGCACGCTCCTGCTCCTCGAAGCCGTCGTCGCCTTCGCCGCGGCGCTCGTGCTCCCGCTGCTGGTCCGCGGCTTCAAGCTGAACCCCCTGGACCGGATCGCGCAGGTCAGCGGCCTCGCCGCGATCCAGCTGCGGTTCGCGCTCATAGGCCTGGTCTTCATCGGTGCGGTGGCGCTGGCCGTGCGACTGCGCGGGGGCCGGCACTTCGACCTCGCCACCCGGTTCGCCTCCGCCGCCCTCGCCGGCCTGGCCAGCGGCTTCGTCGCCGCCGGAGCGGTCCTCGCCCTCCACGGGACGCCCTGGCCGATGTTCGGGCTCAACGGCGACAGCGGCCGCATCGTCGAATGGGCCCAGGCGGTGGCCAACGGCCGTCCCTCGGGCTCGCCGGTCTACCCCCCGGCCCCCCTCCACACCCTTGGCCACTACGCCGAGTGGTTCCGCGGCGGCAACACCGCGTACGCGTTCAAGGACCTCCAGATCCTCGGCGCCGCGGCGTTCGGTCCGCTGGTCTACCTGTGCTGGCGCATGCTCCTCGGCCCGGTCCGGGCCCTCGCCTTCGGCGTCGCCCCCGCCTTCGCGCTGATCGACGCGTACAAGCCGTACAGCCAGACCGTCCTCGTCGTGCTGGTCCCGGTCCTGGTGGCGATGGTGGTGTCGCTGAGCCGCAGCGGCACGCAGAGCTGGCGGCCGCTGCTGCTCAGGGGCGCGGGATTCGGCGCGCTGCTCGGCCTCATGTTCCTCACCTACTCGGGCTGGTTCCTGTGGAGCGCGGGAGGCGTGCTGTTCGCCGCGCTGCTGTACTTCCCGTGGCGGGACGGCCGGCTCGGCCGGATCAAGGGCGCGGCCTTCCTCGGCGCCTCCCTGGCGGCGTTCCTCGTGGTCGCCGGGCGCTACCTCATGGTCATGCTGACCGAGGGCCAGACGACCAAGGACTACAACTTCCGGTTCGACAACTTCACCGACCCGGCGTACTACCTCATGTGGCGCACGGACATGCCCGGCAAGGTCGGCGAGTGGCCGCTGCCCGGCGAGTACGGCGGGGTCGGGCTGTTCGCCCTGGTCACCTTCGTCGGCCTCGGCGCCGCGATCTGGCTGGGCATGCGCAAGCCGATGGTGGTCACCATCGCCGCCATGTTCATCAGCGCGTGGGTGATGCGCATGTACATCGCCTCGCACATGTACGAGACGCAGACCGTCCAGCTCTACACCCGCACGAACAACCAGCTGCTCTACTGCGGGCTGCTGCTGTGCGCGCTGGTCGTCCACCTGGTCTCGCTGCGGATGGCCGAGCGCCGCACGCAGCCCGCGGCGGACGCCGGGCCGGCGCGGACCACGGCGGGCACCGGCTTCCCCGGTCGTGAGGGCGCGGTGATCGGAGCCCTGTGCGCCCTGCTGCTCCTCCTCGGCACGGTCTCCTCCTCGATGGCCGACCGCTACATGCCGGCCAAGGAGAACACGTACCGGATCCTGCCCTGGGTGTCGCACACCATCACGGAGCGGGACGGGAGCTGCCCGAAGTACGCGCCCGGCGGCACGTGCTCCAAGGACGGCGACCAGAGCTGGCTCGGCTTCATCCGATGACCCCGGGGGACCGATGACTTCCGCACTGACACGACTCGCCGACTGGTCGGCCGGGACGCCCCGGCGGCTCTGGCTGATCTCGTTCGCGCTGTTCTTCACGCTCACGGGCTCGTGGGCGGCCGCCAGCCCCCTCGGCAGCTCCCCCGACGAGCACGCGCACTTCATCCGTGCCGCCGCCGTGGCCCGGGGCCAGATCGGCGGCACCGAGGTGATGGTCCCGCACACGGTCGCGGGCATCGAGGGGCACTTCGCCGAGACCGGCGTGCAGCTCCCCGAGTGGTACCGGAACCTGCCCGGGGTCCATGAGTGCTACTCGTGGAAGCAGCGGCAGCCCGCATCCTGCGCGCCCTCGCTCGGCAATTCCGAGAAGACCGCGCAGGCCACCACGGCAGCGGGCCGCTACCACCCCGGCTACTACCTGGTGACCGGCTGGCCGAGCCTGCTGGTCGACGGCCCCAAGGGGCTGTACCTCATGCGCTTCATGTCGGCGCTGCTCTGCTCGGCCCTGCTGGCGAGCGCGGTGGTCACGGCCGCCGAATGGCGGCGGCGCTCGCTGGCGATGCTCGGCGTGTTCGTTGCGGCCACGCCGATGACGCTCTACATGTCCGGCATGGTCAACCCCAGCGGCGGCGAGATCGCCGCCGGGATCCTGGTGTGGACGGCCCTGCTGTCGATCGTCCTGTCGCCCGACCCCGTGCTGCTCAACCGCAGACTGGCCCGGCTCGGCATCGGCGGCCTGGTGCTGATCAACATCCGGCCGCTCGGGCTGATCTGGTTCGGCGGGGCGGTCGTCTTCTGCCTGCTGCTGACGCAGCGGCGCGGGCTGCTGGGACAGGTGCTGCGCCGCAAGGCCCTGTGGCTCTGGACGGCCCTGCTGGGCCTGGCGACGGCCGGTGCGCTGCTCTGGGCGGCGAAGCACCCCGACAACTCGAAGATCGACATCCCCGACTCGCTGACCACGGGCGTGGCCGCGAAGCGGACCCTCGGCAACACCGAGGTCTACATCAAGCAGATGCTCGGCTTCTTCGGCTGGCTCGACACCCCCGCCCCGGCCTTCATGTACCTGGTGTGGATGGCGGTGCTCGCCACCGTCGTGGTGCTGGCCCTCGTCCACGGCCGGGCCCGGGACGTCGTCGCCCTGCTGGGCATGCTGGTGGCCGTCGTGATGGTGCCGGTGGTCGCGCAGGCCTCGCAGGCGGAGCGGATCGGCATGGTGTGGCAGGGCCGTTACCTGCTGCCCTTCGCCGTCGGCCTGCCGCTGATGGCCGTGGCCGTCTGCGCCACCCGCGCCCCCGACCACGGCCTGCCCTGGCGGCGGCTGGTCGGCCTCTCCGTCGTCGCCCTCGTCCTGGCCGACGTGGCGGCCTTCTACTGGACGCTGCGCCGGTTCGCCGTCGGCACCGCGGGGTCGTGGGTGGCGACCTCGGCGCACTGGGCCCCGCCCGGCGGGTGGGTCGTGTGGACCTGCCTGTACGCGGCGGCGGCCTGCGCCGTCGTGCTGCCCGCCCTGCTCCCGGACCGCAGGGACGACGCCCCGCGGTTCCCGGACCTCGCAAGTCCGCGCACGGGCCGCCGCTCGCGGGTGCCCGAGCCCGCCTGACGCATCCTGCCCGCCGCCGTCCCGCCCGGGGGCCCCGTCAGACGGCGGGGCCGATCGCGGCGGTCACCACCGACGGGGTGCGGTCGTCGGCCTCGGCGAGCAGCGCGCCGCCCGGGGCCCACACGGCCGAGCGGCCGCAGCCGGTCCACGGGCCCGCCGGGCCGACGTGGTTGGCGAGGACCACGTACAGGCCGTGCCGTTCCGCGATCCCCGGGTACACGGTGGCGCGCTCGCGGATCCCGTCGCCGGTGCCGTACAGGGAGCTCGCCAGGTGGACCCGGCAGCCGGCGGCCGCGCCCCGGCCGGGCAGTCCGGGGAAGTGGTTGTCGTAGCAGACGCCCAGCGAGAAGCGGACCCCGAGGAGCTCGAAGCACCCGTCGCCCGTGCCGGCCTCGAAGACGTCCTGCTCGTGCCGGAACAGGTGCTGCTTGCGGTACGTCGTGACGTGCGCGCCGTCCGCGCCGTGGACCAGCGTCGCGATGGCGGGCCGCGGGCCGTCGCCCGGCAGGGCCACGTTGACCGCGGTGGCGATCCCGGCGGCGCGCAGCGGGTCCAGCCGGGGGTCGTCCGCGCCGGTCCACAGACCGGGGTCGGCAGCGAGCGCGTCGAGTTCGTAGCCGGTGAGCGTGAACTCCGGGAACACCACCAGCGCGGCGCCCTGCTCACGGGCCGTCACGGCGAGCGCGGCGGCGTGCGCGGCGTTCGCGCGGACATCGGCGGGGACGCACGTCATCTGTGCGGCGGCGATCTTCACCGGTTCAGGATGCCAACCCGTCCGCGGCCTCCTTCAGCAGGGTCAGCAGGGTCGAGGCGGCGGGGGAGGGGGAGATGCCGCGCGGGGTGGCCGCGTAGACCCCGCGGCGCGGGGCGTCGTCCGGGTGCAGGGGGACGAGTACGAGGTCGGGCCGGACCGAGGAGGCGGCGAGCTCCGGGACCAGCGTGACGCCGAGCCCGGCCGCGACGAAGCCCTGCTTGGCGATCCAGTCGGCGGCGACGAAGCCCGTGCGGGGGCGGAAGCCGCTCGCCAGCGCGGAGTGCATGAGGGTCTCCTCGGGGCGGGTGCCGGCGGCGATCCAGTCCTCGTCGGCCAGTTCGGCCAGCCGCAGCCCGGTGCTCCCGGCGAGCCGGTGGCCGCCCGGCAGGGCCACGTACATCCGCTCGTCGAGCAGGTGGTGCGGGGTGCAGTCCCGGGGCGGCCGCCCCGAGGTGTCGGCGACCACGGCGAGGTCCAGCTCCCCGGCAGCGAGGAGGGCGAGGTGCTTGGCGGACGGACCCTCGGTACGGGTGACCGTGACGGCGGGGTGCCGGGCCCGGAAGGCAGCCAGTGCGCGCGGCAGCAGTGCGGCGTCCGCGGTGGAGAAGGAGCCGATCCGCAGCCGCCCCGCGCCGAGGGTGCGCAGCGCGTCGAGCTCGGCGCGGGCGGTGCGCAGGCGTTCGCCGACGGCCTCGGCGTGCGGGAGCAGGAGACGGCCGGCCTCGGTGAGGCGGACGCCGCGCGGGAGGCGGTCGAAGAGCGGGGTGCCCCACTCGTCCTCCAGGGTCTGGATCTGCCGGGAGACGGCGGACTGGGTGTACCCGAGGACGCGGGCGGCGGCCGTGAAGGACGCCAGACGGGCGACGTGCAGGAAGACCTCGTACAAGCTGTGCGGAGTCGGCATGGCGGCCATGCTAGGGATGTGCCGTGCTCATGGGCGGCCCGTCACCCGCCGTGCCGTGGCCACGGGCTGACGGTATGGATCGACCTGCATAAAATGCCTGTGTGATCTTCATTGTGGTGAAATTCCCCGTCAAGCCCGAATACGTCGACGCGTGGCCCGACAAGGTCGCGGCGTTCACCCGCGCCACCCGCGCCGAACCAGGGAACCTCTGGTTCGAGTGGTCCCGCAGCCTGGAGGAGCCGGACACCTACGTGCTGGTCGAGGCCTTCCAGGACGACGCCGCCGAAGCGCACGTCACCTCCGAGCACTTCCGTGCCGCGCTGGAGACCATGCGGCCGATGGTGACCCGTACGCCCGAGATCGTCAGCACCACCATCGAGGGCGCGACCGGCTGGAGCCGGATGGGCGAGCTCCAGGTCGACTAGACGACGACTGCGACACCTACGCTTCCGGGCCCCGCAGCAGGGTCAGGAAGGCGCGGAAAGCGGCGGGCATGTCCACGGACTCCGGGTCCAGCAGCCACTGGTACTGGAGGCCGTCCATGACCGCCGTCAGCAGCGGCGCCGCCTCCTGCGGGGTGAGACCCGACGGGAGGCGGTCGCCGAACTCCGCACGCAGCACCGCCGCCATCTCCGCGCGGACCTGGGCGTAGCGCTCGGTGAAGAACTCCCGGGCCGGGTGCCCGTCCGTGACGCTCTCGCCCAGCAGCGCCGAGAAGGTCTGCACGATGCCCGGGCGCATCGCGTTGTAGTCCACCAGCGAGGCCAGCAGGTCCAGCCGCCAGGTGCCCGCCGCCGCGCGCGAGCCGCCACCGGTGTCCCACCGGTCGCGCTCCTCCAGCACCGCGACGAGCAGCGCCTCCTTGGTCGGGAAGTAGTGCAGCAGCCCCTGCTGGGTCAGGCCCACGCGCTCCGCGACGGTACCCAGGGACGCCCCCCGGTAGCCGCGCTCCGCGATCACCTCGACGGCCGCGCGGACGATCTCCCCGCGGCGCTCCTCGCTCCTCGCCCTGGCCATCGCCATGGCACCCCTTCCGTCCACTCCCGTCGGCAGGACCGTAGGAGGACCGTACGGCATTCGAATATCACGAAAAGGTAACAAACCCTACCGTTCGACAGGTATCGAGTTCACGATGGGCGCACCGCACCGCACCGCACCGCACCGCACCGCGCAACCGCACCGCTCTCGACGAGGAGGCTCGGCCGTGACCGATGCCCATCAGGTCCGCGATCAGATCCGGGAAGACGCCGTGGAGGCGGCGCTCGACAAGCTCGACCTCGACACCAAGACCCTGCTCCTGGCGGGCCAGGACATGTGGTCCCTGCCCGCGGTCCCCGCCATCGGGCTGCGCTCCCTGGTCATGTCCGACGGCCCCATCGGGGTGCGCGGCGTGCGCTGGACCGCCGACGACCCGTCCGTCGCCCTGCCCTCCCCGACGTCCCTCGCCGCCGCCTGGGACCCGGAGCTCGCCCGCCGCGCGGGCCGGCTCCTGGCCCAGGAGGCCCGCCGCAAGGGCGTCCACGTCCTGCTCGCGCCCACCGTCAACCTGCACCGCTCGCCGCTCGGCGGCCGGCACTTCGAGTGCTACTCCGAGGACCCCTACCTCACCGGCGTCATCGGCAGCGGCTACGTCAACGGCGTCCAGGACGGCGGCGTCGGGACCACGGTCAAGCACTTCGTCGGCAACGACGCCGAGACCGACCGGTTCACCGTCGACAGCGTCATCGCCCCGCGCCCACTGCGCGAGCTGTACCTGGCCCCCTTCGAGGCCATCGTCGAGAACGCCCGCCCATGGGGCATCATGACCGCCTACAACCAGGTCAACGGCACGACGATGACCGAGCACCACCACCTGGTGAACGAGGTCCTGCGCGGGGAGTGGGGCTTCGACGGCTGCAACGTCTCCGACTGGATGGCCGCCCGCTCCACCGCCGCCGACATCCTGGGCGGCATGGACGTGGCGATGCCCGGCCCCACCACCGTCTACGGACCCGCCCTCGCCGGGGCCGTCCGAGCCGGCGAGGTTCCCGAGTCCGCCGTCGACGACGCCGTGCGCAACGTCCTGCGCCTCGCCGCCCGCGTCGGGGCCCTGGAGGGCGCCCCCGCGGTCGTCGAGACCCCGCCGGCCCCGGTCGACGGCCAGGCGCTGGCCCGCGAGCTCGCCGCCCGGGGCTTCGTCCTCGTGCGCAACGAGGACGGCGCCCTGCCGCTGGACGCCACGGCCGGCCGCACCGTCGCCCTCCTCGGGGCCGCCGCGCGCGACGCCCGGGTGCTCGGCGGCGGCAGCGCCACAGTCTTCCCCGAACGGATCGTCTCCCCGCTCGACGGACTGGCCGCGGCCCTCCCGGACGGGGCCCTCACCTACGCCGTCGGCGCCGACCCCTCCGAGGAGCCGACCCCCGCCGGCCAGGGCTTCGAACTCGTCGCCGTGTGCCGCGACGCCTCCGGTGCGGTCCTCGGCGAGGCGGCCCTGCCCACCGGCCAGGTCCAGTGGATCGGCGACGACCTGCCCGCGGGCGTCACCTACGCGACCATGGCGAGCATCGAGGTCCGCGGTACGTTCATGCCGCGCGAGAGCGGCGAGCACGCCTTCGGCACCCGCGGACTCGGCGCCTTCTCCCTCGCCGTAGGCGGACGGCCCCTGTGGAGCGGCGTCCAGGAGATGGGCGACGAGGCCGACCCCTTCGAGGCCTTCTTCGGGGCGCCCAGCGTGCGGGGCGGCGTCACCCTCACCGAGGGCGAGCCCGTCGAGGTGTCGCTGACCTACCAGGTCCCCGACACGAGCGGGCTCCCGATGCGGGCCGTCATGTTTTCGCTGCTCCACCTCGGCCCGCGGCGCGACCCCGACGAGCTGATCGCCGAGGCGGTCGCGGCCGCCCGCGCCGCCGACACCGCGGTCGTGGTCGTCGCCACCACCGAGCGCGTGGAGTCCGAGGGCTTCGACCGGAGCGACCTCGCCCTCCCGGGCCGCCAGGACGACCTGGTGCGCGCCGTGGCCGCCGTCAACCCGAACACCGTGGTCGTCGTCAACGCCGGCTCCCCGGTGGAACTCCCGTGGCGCGAGGACGTCGCATCCGTCCTGCTGACCTGGTTCCCCGGGCAGGAGGGCGGGGCCGCGCTGGCCGACGTACTGCTCGGGGAGGCGGAGCCGGGCGGGCGGCTGCCCACCACCTGGCCCGCGCGGTACGCGGACGCGCCCGTCACCGAGGTCGTGCCCACCGGCGGGCGCCTGGAGTACGGCGAGGGCCTCTTCATCGGCTACCGGGCCTACGAGCGGCACGGCGTCGTCCCCGCCTACCCCTTCGGGCACGGCCTCGGCTACACCGACTGGGCGTACGACTCCCTGGAGGCCACGGCCGACACCGTACGGGTCCGCCTCACCAACACCGGCACCCGGCCCGGCCGCGAGGTCGTCCAGGTCTACCTGGCGCCCCTGGAGGACACCGTGGAGCGGCCGGCGAGCTGGCTGGCCGCCTTCGCGAGCGTCACCGCGGGCCCCGGCGAGAGCGTCGAGACCGAGATCCCGCTGCCCGCCCGGGCCTTCGAGATCTGGGACGAGGAAGCTCGCGCCTGGCGGCGGATCGGCGGCGCCTACGAGGTCCGCGCGAGCCACGCGCACGGCGACACCCGGCTGACGGCCACACTCGACATCGCGTGACACACCGTATGGCCGGAAATCACCCCTGAAAGGCGGTCCGGGGGCGGGACCTGACACCCGCCCCCGGACCCTCCGCGCGCGGCGGCGTCAACGCGGCGGTTCGGCGGCCGTCACCTGGCGGTGCGCCAGTTCCGCCAGCCGCGCCTGCCCGTCCTTGCCCGGGTGGAACCAGTCCCAGCGGCTCAACTGCTCCGCCGCGAAGGGGTACTGGAAGACTGCGCCGCCGTCGTAGCGGCACAGCGCGTCCTTCCCGCAGACCTCGCGCAGCACCTCGTTGTACTCGACCACCCGCGCCCGCACCTGCTCGCGCCGCGCCGTGGCCCCCGTGGCCAGCGACAGCGGATCGGCGAGCATCGACTGGCAGATGCCCAGCTTCCAGACCTGCCGCACCATCGGCAGGTCCTTGCCCTGTTCCCACAGCCGCTGCAGGTCGGGCACGCTGGAGACGTACACCTGGGAGGTCGGGGACGCGGCCCGCAGCTGGGCCAGGGCCTGCTCGAAACCGGACCGGAACTCCGCCACCGGAGTCATCGACGAAGCGGTGGGCCGGCAGGCGTCGTTCGAGCCCACCATCACCGTGACCAGGTCGGGCTTGTGCGCGGCGGCCGCCGTCAGCTGGCCCGGCAGGTCCGCCATCCGCGAGCCCGTCACCGCGTAGTTCCAGCTGCGCTCGGGCACCGCGGCGTCCCCGAGCAGCCGGGCGGCGAGGGAGCGGACGGAGGGGTCGTTGCCCGTGGCCCAGGAGACCTCGGGGCAGTCGGCGAGGACCGAACAGGCGTCGAATCCACGGGTGATGGAATCACCGACGGCCGCGATCGAGGTGGGCGCCGTGTTCCACCGCGGCGCCGACTGCGACCCCCGCTCGCCCCGGTCGGCCTGCCCGCCCGACTGACACCCGGTCAGGGTCCCGGCCAGCAGCGCGACCACGGCGCCCGCGCCCGCGAGAGCACGGCGCGCGCGGTGGCGGGCGGGGGTGGTGCGCATGGGAAGGACCCCTCCTTGTCGACCCCGCGTCGTCCGGGGGGTCCTGCTGAGTGAAAGCTCCGTGTTTACCGGCCTTGGAGCGACCGTACGTCACACCAGGACCCCTGGCGCACGGTAGCTTTTTCCCGTGGCGTTTCGGCCGCAGGTCCCGTAGCGCAATGTCAAATAATTTCCGTTACATTACATCACGTCACAAACTGTCCGTTTTCTGGAGTTTATTCCCGACCTCGTCCACCACTGGAGGTCCCGGTGACGACACGTGGAGTTCTGTACGTGCATTCCGCACCACGCGCGCTCTGCCCGCACGTGGAATGGGCCGTAGCGGGCGTGCTCGGGGTGCGGGTGAACCTCGACTGGATCAGGCAGCCAGCCTCCCCGGGCACCTGGAGAGCCGAGTTCTCCTGGCAGGCCGAGGCGGGCACCGCCTCGAAGCTCGCCTCCGCCCTGCGCGGTTGGCACCTGCTGCGCTTCGAGGTGACCGCGGAGCCCTGCCCGACCGCCGAGGGGGAGCGCTACAGCTCCACACCGGAGCTGGGCATCTTCCACGCCGTCACCGGTCTGCACGGCGACATCCTGATCCCGGAGGACCGGCTGCGCGCCGCGCTGGCCCGCTCCGTGCGCGGCGAGACCGACCTGGAGGCGGAGATCGCCAAACTGCTCGGCAAGCCCTGGGACGACGAACTGGAGCCCTTCCGCCACGCGGGCGAGGGCGCACCCGTCCGCTGGCTCCACCAGGTCGTCTGAGCCGGGACGTACCCCGTACACGTGGAAGGGCCCCGCACGCGACTGCCGTGCGGGGCCCTTCCACAAGGGGCCGGCTCAGACGCTGCGGAACGCCAGGGTGACGTTGTGGCCGCCGAACCCGAAGGAGTTGTTGATCGCGGAGATCGGGCCGTCGGCCGGCAGCTTGCGCGGCTCGTCCACGACGATGTCCGCGTCGATGTCGTCGTCGAGCGCGTCGACGTTGATCGTCGGCGGGGCCACGCGGTGGTACAGGGCCAGCACGGTCGCGACGGTCTCGATGCCGCCCGCGCCGCCCAGCAGGTGACCGGTCATCGACTTGGTCGCGGAGATCGCGATGTGGTCGAGGTCGTCGCCCAGGACCTTGCGCAGGGCCTTGATCTCGGCCGTGTCACCCTGCGGGGTGGACGTGGCGTGCGCGTTGACGTGGACCAGCTCGGCCGGGTCGAGACCCGTGTTGTCGAGCAGGTTCTGCACCGCGGCCGCGACACCGCGGCCGGTCGGCTCGGGCTGCGCGATGTGGTGGCTGTCCGCGGACAGACCCTGGCCCAGCACCTCGCAGTAGACCCGGGCGCCGCGCTTGGCGGCGTGCTCGGCGGACTCCAGGACGACGACGCCCGCGCCCTCGCCCAGTACGAACCCGTCACGGGCCTTGTCGTACGGACGGGAGGCAGTCTGCGGGCTCTCGTTGTTCTTCGACATCGCCATCATGTTGGCGAAGGCGGCGATCGGCAGCGGGTGGATCGCGGCCTCGGTGCCGCCCGCGACGACCACGTCGGCACGGCCGGTACGGATCATCTCGACGGCGTAGCCGATGGCCTCGGCGCCGGACGCGCAGGCGCTGACCGGGGTGTGGACGCCCGCCTGGGCGTTGACCTCGAGGCCGACGTTGGCCGAGGGGCCGTTCGGCATGAGCATGGGGACGGTGTGCGGGGAGACCCGGCGCACGCCCTTTTCCTTCAGTACGTCGTACTGGTCGAGCAGAGTGGTGACACCGCCGATGCCGGAGGCAATCACGGTGCCCAGGCGGTCGGGCGCGACGGACTCGTCCTCGCCCGCCGGGGCGGTGTAGCCGGCGTCGGCCCACGCCTCGCGGGCCGCGATGACGGCGAACTGCGCCGAGCGGTCCAGCTTGCGGGCCAGCGGCCGGGGCAGGACCTCACTGGGGTCCACGGCGACCGGGGCGGCGATCCGTACCGGGAGTTCGGCGAAGCGCTCGCCCTCCAGGGGCTTGACGCCGGAACGGCCGGCGAGCAGACCTTCCCAGGTCGAAGCGCTGTCGCCACCCAGCGGAGTGGTTGCGCCGATACCGGTGACGACCACGGTGCGATTGGTCGGGCTCACAGGAATTCTTTCTCCACGTCTCAGAGGGTGCTGAATTGTCACGGCGCCACCGCCGGGTGGCGACAAACGCTCGTCAGGCTCAGGCCTGGTGCTTCAGGATGTAGTCCGCGGCGTCGCCGACCGTCTTGAGGTTCTTGACGTCCTCGTCCGGGATCTTGACGTCGAAGCGCTCTTCGGCGGCGACGACGACCTCGACCATGGACAGCGAGTCGACGTCCAGGTCGTCGGTGAAGGACTTGTCGATCTCGACGTCCTCGACCGGGATGCCCGCGATCTCGTTGACGATCTCGGCGAGGCCCTCGACGATCTCCTGCTGCGTGGCGGCCATGTGGCGCTCCTTCTCTGGGTAACTGGGTAAGACAGACCGGGATGCGGATCCCGGCCCTAGGGGAGGGTAACGACCGTCGCGGCGTAGACGAGCCCCGCCCCGAAGCCGATGACGAGCGCGGTGTCGCCGCTCTTCGCCGCTCCGGTCGCCAGGAGCCGCTCCATGGCGAGCGGGATCGAGGCGGCCGAGGTGTTGCCGGTGGTCTCCACGTCACGGGCGACCGTGACGTGCTCCGGCAGCTTCAGAGTCTTCACCATCGAATCGATGATCCGCATGTTCGCCTGGTGCGGGATGAAGACGTCCAGGTCGTCCGCGGTGATCCCGGCGGCGTCGAGCGCCTGCTGGGCCACCTTGGCCATCTCGAAGACGGCCCAGCGGAAGACCGCCTGACCCTCCTGCGTGATGGCCGGGAACTTCTCTCCGGCGTCCCTGCCGAGGTACTCGTCCCACGGCACGGTCTGCTTGATCGTGTCGGACTTGTCACCCTCCGAACCCCACACCGTGGGGCCGATGGCCGGCTCGTCCGAGGGGCCGACGACGACGGCGCCGGCGCCGTCACCGAACAGGAAGGCCGTCGCGCGGTCCTCCAGGTCCGTGAGGTCCGAGAGCCGCTCCACGCCGATGACGAGGACGTACTCCGCGGAACCCTCCACCACCATGCCCTTGGCGAGCGTCAGGCCGTAGCCGAAACCGGCACAGCCCGCGGAGATGTCGAAGGCGGCGGGCTTCACCGCGCCGACCCGGTGCGCGATCTCGGTCGCGACGGCCGGGGTCTGCTTGAAGTGCGAGACCGTGGAGACGATCACCGCACCGATCCGCTCGGGGGCGACACCGGCGTCGGCCAGCGCCTTGCCCGAGGCCTCCACCGACATCGCGGCGACGGTCTCCTGGGGCGAGGCCCAGTGCCGGGTCGCGATGCCGGAACGGGAACGGATCCACTCGTCGGACGAGTCGATGGTCTCGAGGATGACCTCGTTGGGCACCACACGGGTCGGGCGGTAGCCGCCGACACCGAGGATGCGGGCGTAGGGGGAGCCCTTGGCCGGCTTGATCTTGGACATGCTGTGTGGGCTCCTTCTCTCAGGCCGTCAGTTCGGCGACCAGCGCCGCGGCCTTCTCGAGATCGTCCGGGGTCTTCAGCGCCACGCTCGGTACGCCCTTCAGCGCGCGCTTGGCCAGACCCGTCAGGGTGCCACCGGGGGACAGCTCGATGATCCCCGTGACGCCCAGTTCGGCGAACGTCTCCATGCACAGGTCCCAGCGGACCGGGTTCGCGACCTGGCCGACCAGGCGGGCGACGACGTCGGCGCCCGTGGCGACGACGAGGCCGTCCTTGTTCGAGACGTACTTCAGGGCCGGGTCGGCCGGGGACAGGGCCTCGGCGGCCTTCTCCAGCTCGGCGACCGCGGGGGCCATGTGGTGCGTGTGGAAGGCGCCCGCGACCTTGAGGGGAACGACCTTCATGGAACCCTCGGGCTTGTCGGCCTGCAGGGCTTCGATCTGCTCCATCGTGCCGGCGGCCACGATCTGGCCCGCGCCGTTGATGTTGGCCGGGGTCAGGCCGAGCTTCTCGAGGTGTGCGACGACGACGGCGGGTTCCCCGCCGAGCACCGCGGCCATGCCCGTCTCGGTGACGGCGGCGGCCTCCGCCATGCCCAGCCCGCGGGTCCGGACGAACGACAGCGCGTCCTTCTCGGGCAGTACGCCGGCGATGGCCGCGGCGGTGATCTCACCGACGCTGTGGCCCGCGACGGCCCCGAAGGCCGCGGTGGAACCCAGCGCGGAGGCGGACAGCAGACCGGCGGCCACCAGCAGGGGCTGGGCCACCGCGGTGTCGCGGATCTCCTCGGCGTCGGCCGTCGTGCCGTAGCGGGCGAGGTCCAGCTTGATGGCGTCCGACCACTCGGCGACGCGGTCAGCGGCACCGGGGAGGTCGAGCCAGGGGGTCAAGAAGCCGGGCGTCTGAGCGCCTTGGCCGGGAGCGACGAGTACGAGCACCCTCACACTCTCTCTTGTGGATGGTCCCTGCCGCCCGTGGGGACAGGGACCAAGAACGGTCGGGGTAATTGTTGATGTCCCACAAAATGCTAGGACTGGGTGTCGCCGTCGGCCAGACGCCCCAGAATCAGGGCGATCCGCAGGGTGAACGCCGATCGGACATCGGACGGCGACCATCCGGTGACGTCGGTCACACGTCGCAGCCGGTAGCGCACCGTATTGGGGTGCACGAACAGCATCCGAGCAGCCCCTTCGAGGCTGCTCGCCTGCTCCAGGTAGACGCTCAACGTCTCCAGCAGCGCCGACCCCGCCTCCTCAAGCGGTCTGTAGATCTCCTCCACCAGTTGTTCCCTGGCTGCCGGATCGGAGGCGATCGCACGTTCCGGCAGGAGATCATCCGCCAGGACCGGCCTCGGCGCGTCCTGCCACGCCGTACAGGCCTTGAGTCCGGCCGCGGCGGCCTGCGCCGACTTCGTCGCGTTCAGCAGGTCGGCCACCACCGGGCCGGCCACCACCGGACCCGCCGCGAACGGCCCGATCAGGGACTTCGCCACCTGCAGCGGGTTGTCGCTGCCGCCCGCGATCACGACCAGACGGTCCCCGAGCACACCCGTCAGGACCTGCAGCTTGTGGTGGCGGGCCGCGCGCCGGATCGCCTCGACCGTCAGCTCGCTGTCGCCCTCGGGCGCGGTCCCGAGCACCACGCACACGTGCTCCGGGGAGTTCCAGCCCAGCGCCGCCGCCCGCGACAGCGCGCCCTCGTCGGCCTCACCCGACAGCACCGCGTTGACGACCAGGGACTCCAGCCGGGCGTCCCACGCCCCGCGCGCCTCGGCGGCCTGCGCGTACACCTGGGCGGTCGCGAAGGCGATCTCCCGCGCGTACACCAGCAGCGCCTCACGCAGGATCGACTCGTCACCGGGGGCCGCGACCTCCTCGATCGCGGTCTCCATGACCTCGATCGTGGTGCGGACCATCTCGACGGTCTGGCGCAGGGTGATCGCCCGGGTGAGCTCGCGCGGAGCCGTACCGAAGACGTCGGTGGAGATCGCCTGCGGGGTCTCCGGATGCCGGAACCACTCGGTGAACGCGGCGATACCGGCCTGCGCGACCAGGCCGATCCACGAGCGGTTCTCGGGTGGCATCGCCCGGTACCACGGCAGGGTCTCGTCCATGCGCGCGATGGCGTTGGCGGCGAGCCGGCCGGAGGACTTCTCCAGGCGGCGCAGCGTCGCGGCGTGCGGATGCGCGGGAGCGGGATGCGCTGAGTGTGTGGCGGGGGAATGCTCACGTTCGGGTTGAGGCACGGGACAAGACTGCCTTATCGGGAGGGCTGCGCCGAGTCCGGTCCCGTGTCCGGGCCCGGCCCCGTCCCGCGGCTGGGGCTACCGTGGCCCTCATGATTGATGTACGCCGCGGCGCCGACCGGTACGAGGGAGGGGACCCGGCCGCCGGGATCACCACCCGGCACGCCTTCTCCTTCGGGTCCTGCTACGACCCGGACAACCTGCGCTTCGGTCCCGTCCTGGCCTGCAACGAGGAGACCCTCGCGGCCGGCGCGGGCTTCGACGAGCACCCGCACAGCCACACCGAAATCGTGACCTGGGTGATCGACGGCGAACTCACCCACCAGGACAGCACCGGGGAGCAGAGCCTCGTCCGGCCGGGAGACGTGCAGCGGCTCAGCGCCGGATCGGGGGCGCGCCACGTCGAGCGCAACGACGGCGACCGGCCGCTGCGCTTCGTGCAGATGTGGCTCTCGCCGCTCGCCGCGGGCGGCGACCCCTCGTACGAGGTGCTGCGGGGCGTCCCCGACGGCACGCCCTACGAGGTCCGCGCGGCCGGGGCCGCCCTGCACGTGCGGCGCCCGGGCGCCGGCGAGCGGGTCGCCGTACCGGCCGCCGAGCGGGTGTACCTGCACGTCGTACGCGGGGACCTGCGCCTGGACGGGGCGGAGCTGGGCCCCGGCGACTCGGCGCGGATCACCGACGAGAAGGGGCTGGAGATCGTCGCCGGGTCCCCGGGGGAACTGCTGATCTGGGAACTGCCGGGCTAGGGGTGTCCGGCGGATCAGGGGCGGACGCCCCCTGGCCGCCGCCGCTCAGGCGGAGCGCAGCTCGGCCAGGACCGCGTCGGTGAACGGGGTCCAGGCCTCGACCGCCCACGGGCCGAAGGGCCGGTCCGTCAGCGCCACGCACGCGGCGCGCGCGTCCGGGTCCACCCATAGGAAGGTGCCGGCCTGGCCGAAGTGGCCGAAGGTGCGCGGGGAGGAGGTCAGGCCCGTCCAGTGCGGGGACTTGCCGTCGCGGATCTCCATGCCGAGGCCCCAGTCGTTGGGGGACTGGCTCCCGTACCCCGGCAGGACGCCCTTGAGCCCGGGGTGGACGACGGAGGTGGCCTCGGCGACCGTGCGGACGTCGAGCAGCCGGGGCGCCTGCAGTTCGGCGGCGAAGCGCAGCAGGTCGGAGACGGTGGAGACGCCGTCCTTGGCGGGCGACCCGTCCAGCGTGGTCGACGCCATGCCCAGCGGCTCGAAGACGGCCTGGTGCACGTACTCCGCGAAGGGGATGCCGGTGGCCTTGGCGATGTGGTCGCCGAGCTCCTCGAAGCCGGCGTTCGAGTACAGCCGGCGCGTACCGGGCGCGGCCATCGCGCGGTGCTCGTCGAAGGCCAGGCCGCTGGTGTGCGCGAGCAGGTGACGGACCGTCGATCCCTCGGGCCCGGCCGGTTCGTCCAGCTCGATCGCCCCTTCCTCGTACGCGACGAGGGCGGCGTACGCGGCCAGGGGCTTGGTGACCGACGCCAGCGCGAAGCGGTGGTCGACGGGCCCGTGCGAGCCGGCGAGGCTCCCGTCGGCGCGTACGACGGCCGCCGCGGCGGTGTCCACGGGCCAGGTCTCGATGATCCGCAGGCTTTCCATGCCGCTCACGGCCTCCTTGCTGTCCATGCGGCCGAGCCTACTTGCTTGGAGTGCACTCAAGGGTTTTAGCGTGGGCCCATGAGCCGGAGCCAGAGCCAGAGCCTGAGCCTGACGCAGACGCGGTACACCATCAGCGAGGTGGAGGTCCGGACCGGTCTGAGCCAGCACACCCTGCGCTGGTACGAGCGGATCGGCCTGATGCCGCACGTGGACCGCTCGCACTCGGGCCAGCGCCGCTTCACCGACAAGGACCTCGACTGGCTGCGCTTCGTGGGCAAGCTGCGCGCCACGGGGATGTCGGTGGCGGACATGGTCCGCTACGCCGAGCTCGTCCGCGAGGGCGAGCACACCGTCGAGGAACGCCGTGACCTGCTGGAACGGACACGGAGCGAGGTGCGGGCGCGGATGGCGGAGCTGACGGACGCCCTGGCCGTACTGGATTACAAGATCGACATGTATGCGATGAAGACGGTCTCGGGGAAGGGACGGCAATGACGGAGTACGCAGACACCCTGCAGCAGGCCGAACTCGGCAGGGGCGGCCCGCGGGTCGGCGTCCAGGGCCTGGGCTGCATGGGTATGAGCGAGTTCTACGGTGACACCGACGAGCCGGCCGCCCGGCAGACCCTGGAGGCGGCGCTGGAGGCCGGGGTCACCCTCTTCGACACGGCGGACGTCTACGGCCGCGGCCGCAACGAGGAGTTCCTGGCCCCGTTCGTGGCCGCGCACCGGGACGAGATCACGCTGGCGACGAAGTTCGCCATGGAGCGCAACGACGACCCGGCCTTCCGGGGTGTCCGCAACGACCGTGCGTACGTCCGCGCCGCTGTCGAGGGCAGCCTGCGCCGGCTCGGCGTGGACGTCATCGACCTCTACTACATGCACCGGCGCGACCCGGCCGTGCCGTTCGCCGAGTCGGTGGGCGCCATGGCGGAGCTGGTGCGGGAGGGCAAGGTGCGCCACCTCGGGCTGAGCGAGGTCACCGGCGCGGAGCTGCGCGAGGCGCACGCCGTGCACCCGATCGCGGCGCTCCAGTCCGAGTGGTCGCTGTTCAGCCGGGACGTGGAGCGCAGCGCGGTGGCCGCGGCGGCGGAGCTGGGCGTGGCCTTCGTGCCGTACTCCCCGCTCGGCCGGGGCTTCCTGACCGGGGCCTTCGCGGACGCGTCGGCCGAGCTGTCGCGGGACGACTTCCGGCGTGGCCAGCCGCGGTTCACCGGCGACAACGCGAGGGCCAACGCGGCGCTGCTGGCCCCGGTCCGCGAGATCGCCCGGGAACTGGGGGCGAGCCCCGCGCAGATCGCCCTCGCCTGGGTGCACCGGCGGGCGGCGGTGCACGGGCTGACCGTGGTCCCGATCCCCGGCACCCGCCGGGCGGAGCGACTGCGCGAGAACGTCGCGGCGGCCCGGATCACGCTCACGCCGGCGCAACTGGCGCTGCTGGAGCCGATCGCGGCGCAGGTCGCCGGGGACCGCTACCCGGACATGACCTTCACCTCGGTGGCCCGGGAGGCGTGACCGCCTCCGGCCCCTCAGGGGTGCCGCTTCCGCAGCACCGCGAAGGCACCCCAGACGGCGAGTGCGGCCAGGTCCGCCATCGGTTCGTCCAGCAGGAGCAGGCGGGGGCGCTTGCCGAGGGCGAGGGCCAGGGCGACCCGGGTGCGCTGGCCGCCGGAGAGGGACCGGATCCGGGCGCCGCCGTCGAGCCCGCCCTCCGCGACGATCCGCTCGGCGCTCTGCGCGTCCCAGCGGCCCGGGTTGAGCTCGCGTCCCATGCGGAGGGTCTCGTCGACGGTCAGCTGCGGATAGAGGGGCTTGTCCTGGCCGACGTACGCGGTCTCCTCGCGCGGCGGTGCGCCGATGGTGCCCTCGGTCGGCCGGAGCAGTCCCGCGGCGAGCGCCAGCAGGGTCGACTTGCCCGCGCCGTTGGGCCCGACGAGCGCGCACACGCGGTGGGCGGGCAGCCGGAAGGAGCAGTCGCGCAGGGCCCAGCCGCGCCGTCGTGCGTAGCGTCAACGGGCTGCCTTGTCAGGCGTGTTGAGGGGGCTGGTGCGGCTAGTGCGAACCGGCGGTGAAGCGGTCCCGGAGGGTGGCGTACTCGACGTCGGTCAGGAGGCCGGCCGAGTAGAGCTCGCTCAGGTGCCGCAGCCGCTCGTCGCCGGAGCGGCCGCGGGCGGCGCCGACCGGCGTGCGGCTGCGCGTGGCGGCCAGGACGGCCGCGGCGAACGGCAGCGACTCGTGCACCGCCCCGTAGCCCACGCCGAAGACGGCCGTCGAGAGGTCGTGGTCGGGGCGGGGGTCGGCCGGGGTCTGCTGGGGCTCTCGCAGCAGCAGCCGCAGGTGACCGCCGGTGCCGGCCGGGGAGCGCCATTCGACGCCGGCGAGCTCGGCCAGCGGGTACTGCTGGTCGCCCGCCTTCCACTTCGTGCCGGTGGCGCCGGTGCGCGACCAGTGGAAGGCGACCGAGGAGCCGTCGAAGCCCACCCGCGCGTCGTACGCCTTCAGCTGGAGCGGCGGCTCCGGTACGTCGACCAGGAAGCGCGGGGCCGGCTCGGCGGCGTCCGGCCCGAGCCGGGAGCGCAGGGCGGCGGCGAACGCGGCGGCCGATGTCGCCCGGTCGCCCGGCAGCACCATCCGGTACGGGTCGCACGCCTCTTTGAGCTGACCCGCGGCGGCCTCCATCAGCGGATCGGCGCCCGGGCGCGGGACGGCACGCAGGACCACCGTGTCCCGCCTTCCGGCGGTCACGGTCACGGTGGACACCGCTTCCAGGGGGATCCGGCGCGAACCCAGCGCTTGCCACAGTCTCGGCGTTCGCATCCCCCGTGCGAAGCGGATGAGCACCGAGTCCGAGTCGAACTCCCAGACGGCATGGTTTCCGGCCAGTACGTCACCCATGCGCCACATGGTAAAGGGAGCCACCCCCGTGCGTCCCCCTCGATGCAGTGGCCGATTTCCGCGCCTCTACGCGCGTCAGTCCTGCTCTGTCCCGGAAATTCCGCGCCGGCACGCGTCGTCGCCGGTAGCGCACACAACGGAAGCGAACGCGCCGGTTCCGATCTTGGCGAAGTTGGCGACCGAGTCCGTACCTGGCGCGAAATAGCCGGTGTGGCTCCTGGCCCGGGCCGAGGACAGCAGCCGTGCACCGAACTCCGGGGACACCGGATCGGCGCCGTGGCCCACACCGCCGAGCTCCAGGTGCGGCACGTCCGCGATCCAGTCGCCCTCGTCGCGGGTCGCCCAGACCCGGGCCGAGGTGCGCAGGTCCTCGACGTTCTCCGCCCGCATGCCGGGGCTGCCCGCCACCACCACGTCCGTGACCCGCTTGGGCAGCTCGCGCGCGGCGACCCCGCACACCACCGATCCGTAGCTGTGGCAGAACAGCGCCACGCTGGAGTTCCCGGGCAGGGACACCGTCAGGTCCTTCAGCCGGACGGCGCCGTCGAAGGCCATCCGGCCCGTCGCGGCGTCCACGCCGACCCCGGTGGGGGCGGTGTAGCCGGCCCAGGCGATGACCGCCGTCCGGCTCTTCGGCGAGGCCGCCCGCTCGGCCCCGTACAGGGCCTCGGCCATGCCGACCGGGGAAGTCAGCCGGCGCTGGGTGCGCTCGAAGGTGAGGAGGTCGGTGTCCACACCCGGAACGATCACCGATACCCGCTCGGCGTCGTCGAGGTCGCCGAAGACCTCGGCCACCCGGCCGCCGCCGGTGGGGTCGAAGGCGAGGATCTGCCGGCCGGGTTCGGCGAGCGAGGCGAAGCGGTGGGAACGCCGGGTGGCCTCGGCCCGGTCGGCCGGGGTCAGCGCGACGTCGCGGCTGCGGGCCTCCTCCACCAGGCGGGCCTTCTCCAGGCCGCGCCGGTTGGCCCGGTACCGCGTGGTGACCGGCGCCCCGTCGAGGTTGCCCACGACGAGCGGGTGCCCGTCGGCCAGACGGGCCCGCTGCGCACCGTCGAGGCCGGCGAAGAAGCGGGCCACCGTCCGCACGGGGGCGTCCGCCGGCGGCACCGGGCGGCCGTCCAACAGGGCCGTGGACCAGGCGTCGAGGGCGGCGGCCCGCAGCGGGGTGCCCCCCTCGGGCCGGTGCACGGCCGTCCATCCGGTCGTCGCCAGCATGATGAAGACGACCGCCAGCGCGAGCAGGGTGCGCAGGGCGGCCGGGCGCGGGTCGGCGCCGGTAACGGTGGGGTGGGCGAGGCCGGGCAGATTCACTGGGACAAGCGTAGGAGACCGATTCCGGCCGTGGCGCGCCGGGTGACGGGGTTCACGCCCGACCGTGGGACCCCGTACGGGGTGGAGCACGGGCCGACGGATTTCATGCGAAAGATCCGGAATGCCACTTATGGTGGTGACTCAGCGCCAGCGCCCGGCCAGAGCTGGGGTGATGCCGTCGAGGTAAGTGTCCGTCAGCCGGCGGATCGCCTCCACGCTGGTGTCGTCACCCTGCCCCCAGAGCCGTCCCGTGACCCTCATCACTCCGAAGAACGCGGCGACGGCCACCCGGGGCCGCGGGTCGGCGTCCACGTCCAGGCCCTCGCGGGCGGCGATCAGCCGGGAGATCCGCTCCTCCAGCCCCGTGGAGCGCCGCAGGTGCACGGCGAGCAGGGCCGGCGTGGACTCGATCAGCCGGTAGCTGCGCATGTAGAGGTCGACCGGGACGACCCCGCCGAGGGCGCCGTCGACCGTGTCCCACGCGGCGAGCACGGCGCCCCGCAGTGCTTCGAGGGGGCCCTCGGACGGCGGCCGGGCGTGCAGTTCGGCGACGAAGTGCGACTCCATCAGCTCCTGGACGGCGAAGACGACCTCTTCCTTGTTGGCGAAGTAGCGGAAGAAGGTGCGCTGGGACACGGACACCGCGGCGGTGATCTCGTCGACGGTGGTGCGCTCGTACCCCTGCGACACGAAGAGCACGAGCGCGGCACGCAGCAGCGCGCTCCGGGTGCGCCGTTTCTTGCGTTCACGCAGTCCGCTCACGCCGGTCACCGCGGGCACCCCGGTCACCGCGGCCGCCGGCGCGGCCGGTGCCGTCCGCTCCTCGATCGTCACCGCCGGGCTCCTTTCTGACGCCGAGGGCGGTCAGAGTACCCGTCACCGACGGCGCGGCGGCCGATCCGCCGAGCCGTTTCGCGAAGGCGAGGCGACCCCGTCCGGTCACGCGATCGGCGGGTCGCGGATGACACGTTCGGGTCGGCCGCGAACGGCGTCCGCAGCCGTACCGGGGCGGGCGCGGGCCCGCCGCGAGGGCACCCGGAGGGGTCAACTCCGTACGGGCGGACGGCCCCCCGGACGGTTCCGCGCGGGCTGTCGCCTATCAGGGTGGACCCGGCCCGCCCCTCTTCCGTACGGCCGTCGTCGCAGGTCAGCGTGGTGTCGGCGGAGCACCGGAAGCGGTCCGGGCGCCCGCCGTCCACAAGGAGTTGACCCGTCATGCGTACGTGTGGAACCACCCGCGTCACCACCGCCCTTGCCGCGACCGCCCTGGCCCTCACCGCCCTCATCCCGACCACCGCCGGCACGGCGCACGCCGCGGGCCCGCCGGGCCTCGGGGCCTGCGCGAGCGGACAGCTGTGCCTGTGGGCGAAACCGGACTTCAAGGGCACCCGGCAGACCCACGAGCTGAGCACCCTCGACATCAACAGCTGCACCGCCCTGCCCCCCGGCACCAGCGCCCAGTCGCTGGCCAACCGGACCGGCCGGCCGGTCACCACGTACCAATCGGCGGAGTGCGCGGAGACCGGCGAGTTCCAGACCTATCCGGGCGACGGTGTCTGGCTGCCCCAGTCCCCGTACCAGGTGCGCGCCTTCAAGGTGTGGGAGCGCTAGCTCCGCGCTGCGCCGGGGCTCCCGGCACGGCGGGAGCCGGCACAGCGGGAGCCGGCACGGCGATAGCCGGCGGGGCGGCGGCCGGGTCCGCCGCCCCGCCCAGCCGGGCGACCTCGCCGCGCAGCGCCCGTACCTCCGCCTGGAGCTCCAGGATCGCCGCCAGCTGGAGCCGCTCCGCCTGGTCGTCGCGCTCGAAACGGGAGATGAACCACGCCGCGATGTTGGCGGTCACCACACCGAGCAGGGCGATACCGGACAGCATCAGCCCGACTGCCAGGACCCGGCCGAGGCCGGTGGTGGGAGAGTGGTCGCCGTACCCGACCGTCGTCATCGTGGTGAAGGACCACCACACCGCGTCGCCCAGGTTCTTGATGTTCCCGTCGGGCGCGTCCCGCTCCACGCTCAGCACGGCCAGCGAGCCGAACATCAGCAGCCCGACGACCGACCCGGCCACGTACGTCGTCAGCTGGATCTGCGGGGCCATCCGGGCCCGCCGGCCCACCAGCATCAAGGTGGCCACGAGCCGCAGCAGCCGCAGCGGCTGCACGAGCGGCAGCACCACCGCCGCCAGGTCCAGCCAGTGGGTCCGCACGAACCGCCCGCGCTCCTCGGAGAGGGCCAGCCGCACCAGGTAGTCGGCGGCGAAGGCACCCCACACCACCCACTCCACAGAGGTGCAGGCGCCGTGCACCCGCGCACTCGCGTCCGGAGCGACGATGGGCACGGCGTACGCCACGGCGAAGGCCACGGCGAGGACGAGCAGCGGGGTCTGGCTCCGCCGCTCCCACAGCAGCCGGCGGGATGGTTCCTTCATGCGGAGCATCGTAGGCAACGCACGCAGGGGTGCGGGCCCCGGCCGAAGCCGGGACCCGCACCCGCGCCCGCCGCGCGGCGACTACGCGTCGCCGCCGGCCGCGCCCGGGTCCGCCGCCGTCACGTCGAGCAGCTGGTACCTGTCGACGGCCTGCTTCAGCACCGAGCGGTCCACCTTCCCCGCCTTGGCCAGCTCGGTCAGCGTCGCCAGCACCACCGACTGGGCGTCGATGTGGAAGAAGCGCCGCGCCGCACCGCGCGTGTCCGCGAAGCCGAAGCCGTCCGCGCCCAGCGAGGTGTACGCGCCGGGCACCCACCGCGAGATCTGGTCGGGAACGGACCGCATCCAGTCCGAGACCGCCACGAACGGCCCCTCGGCACCCGACAGCTTCTGCGTCACGTACGGAACGCGCTGCTCCTCCTCCGGGTGGAGCAGGTTGTACTCCTCCACCTCGACGGCCTCGCGCCGCAGCTCGTTCCAGGAGGTCGCCGACCAGACGTCCGCCCGGACGTTCCACTCCTCGGCGAGGATCCGCTGCGCCTCCAGCGCCCACGGCACCGCCACGCCGGACGCCATGATCTGCGCCCCGATGGTGCCCGCGGTGCCCTGCGAGACGCGGTGGATGCCCTTGAGGATGCCGTCCACGTCCACGTCCGCCGGCTCCGCCGGGTGCTGGATCGGCTCGTTGTAGACGGTCAGGTAGTAGAAGACGTCCTCCGCCTCGGGGCCGTACATCCGGCGCAGACCGTCCTGGACGATGTGCGCGATCTCGTACCCGTAGGCCGGGTCGTACGCCACACAGCCCGGGTTCGTCGAGGCCAGCAACTGGGAGTGACCGTCCGCGTGCTGCAGGCCCTCACCCGTGAGGGTGGTCCGCCCGGCGGTCGCACCCAGCACGAAACCGCGCGCCAGCTGGTCGGCCATCTGCCAGAACTGGTCACCCGTGCGCTGGAAACCGAACATCGAGTAGAAGACGTAGACCGGGATCAGCGGCTCGCCGTGCGTCGCGTACGCCGAACCCGCGGCGATCAGCGAAGCCGTGCAGCCCGCCTCCGAGATGCCGTCGTGCAGCATCTGGCCCGTCGGGGACTCCTTGTACGCGAGGAGCAGGTCGCGGTCGACCGCCTCGTACTGCTGGCCCAGCGGGTTGTAGATCTTGGCGCTCGGGAAGAAGGCGTCCATACCGAAGGTCCGGTACTCGTCGGGCGCGATCAGCACGAAGCGCTTGCCGATCTCCTTGTCCCGCATCAGGTCCTTCAGGATGCGGACGAAAGCCATCGTGGTGGCGATCGACTGCTGGCCCGAGCCCTTCTTGGCGGCCGCGTAGGTCTTCTCGTCCGGCAGCGGGAGCGGCTTCGCCCGCACCACGCGGGTCGGCACGTAGCCGCCGTGCGCGCTGCGCTGGTCGTGCATGTACTGGATCTCGGGCGAATTGCGGCCCGGGTGGTAGTACGGCGGCGCGCCGCTCTCCAGCTGCGCGTCCGTGATCGGGATGTGCAGGCGGTCGCGGAAGCCCTTGAGGTCGTCGACCGTCAGCTTCTTCATCTGGTGCGTGGCGTTGCGGCCCTCGAAGTTCGGGCCGAGCGTCCAGCCCTTGACCGTCTGGGCCAGGATCACCGTCGGCTGGCCCTTGTGCGCCTTGGCCGCCGCGTATGCCGCGTAGACCTTCTTGTGGTCGTGACCGCCGCGGCCCAGGTGCTGGATCTGGTAGTCGGTCATGTTCTCGACCATGGCGCGCAGCCGCTGGTCCCCGCCGAAGAAGTGCTCGCGAATGTACGCGCCCGACTCGGTGGCGTACGTCTGGAACTGCCCGTCGGGGGTGGAGTTCATCTTGTTGACCAGGATGCCGTCGCGGTCCTGGGCCAGCAGCGGGTCCCAGGAGCGGTCCCAGATCAGCTTGATGACGTTCCAGCCGGCGCCCCGGAACTGCGACTCCAGCTCCTGGATGATCTTGCCGTTGCCGCGCACCGGGCCGTCGAGGCGCTGCAGGTTGCAGTTCACGACGAAGGTCAGGTTGTCCAGGCCCTCGCGGGCGGCGATCGACAGCTGGCCGAGCGACTCGGGCTCGTCCATCTCGCCGTCGCCGAGGTACGCCCAGACGTGGGACCTGGAGGTGTCCGCGATCCCGCGCGCCTCCATGTACCGGTTCATCCGGGCCTGGTAGATCGCCCCCAGCGGGCCGAGGCCCATCGAGACGGTCGGGAACTCCCAGAAGTCCGGCATCAGCCGCGGGTGCGGGTAGCTGGAGAGGCCGTACGGGGCCTTCGACTTCTCCTGGCGGAACGCGTCGAGCTGCTGCTCGGTGAGCCGGTCCAGGAGGTAGGCACGGGCGTAGATGCCGGGGGAGGCGTGGCCCTGGAAGAAGATCTGGTCGCCGCCGTCGCCCTCGTCCTTGCCCCGGAAGAAGTGGTTGAAGCCCACGTCGTAGAGGGAGGCGGAGGAGGCGAAGGTCGCGATGTGGCCGCCGACGCCGATCCCGGGACGCTGGGCGCGCGAGACCATGACGGCCGCGTTCCACCGGGTGGCGTTCAGGACCTTGCGCTCGATCTCCTCGTTCCCGGGGAAGAACGGCTCGTCCTTGGTGGCGATCGTGTTGACGTAGTCCGTACTGCGCATCTCGGGCACGGCCACGCGCTTCTCGCGCGCCCGCTCGATCAGCCGCAGCATGAGGTAGCGGGCGCGTTCACGGCCCCGCTCGTCGACCGCTGCGTCCAGGGAGTCGAGCCACTCCTGGGTCTCCTCCGGATCGAAGTCCGGGACCTGACTCGGGAGGCCGCCAATGATGATCGGATTGCGATCGGATGCGGAAGCCACGCTGTTCCTTCGCTGTCGGGGGAGTCGTGCCTTGGGTTCGCCGCCTCCCATGGTCTTACGCTCGGCCGTAATCGTCATCCGTACCACTGGGTAATCCCTGCGACCGACGGGGTTACCCGGCAGGGTGGCGGGGACCCGGCGTACGGACGGGTCCGGTTCCGCGGTGCGGGCTGGCGGGTGCGACCAAATCGCAACCTTACGCCCATGGCGGCCGTCGGCTCCGGGAGACCGTTCGTCGCTCAAACAGGTAGGAAAGTCCTCATGCGATGCGAATGAGCTGGAATGGTGTGGGATGAATCACCAGAGGTGCACACGGGCACGCTGAAAGTTGCGGCGAGACGGCCGTAATCGTCACCGTTTCGACGGTCTCGGCGGCCGGGTACTTGCGCGATCCGCCGCGCCCGTGTGGACTACGCCCAATGCTGCGCGTACGCGCGCCGCCGAAGACATTCACCGAACATGAGCAGGAGGCACCCCGTGAGCGCGACCGCGGACCACGCGGAGAGCCTGGCCGCCCGGCTGGGTTTCCAGTCCGAACAGGTGGTCCAGGAGATCGGCTACGACGACGACGTCGATCAGGAATTCCGTGACCTCGTCGAAGAGCTCGTCGGCGAACTCGTCGACGAGGAGTACGACGACGTCGCCGACGCGGTGCTGCTGTGGTTCCGCGAGGACGACGGCGATCTGACGGACGCGCTGGTCGATGCCACCGAGCTGGTCGAGGACGGCGCACTGATCCTGCTGCTGACCCCCAAGACGGGCCGTGACGGCTACGTCGAGGCCAGCGACATCAGCGAGGCTGCCGAGACCGCCGGCCTCTCGCAGACCAGGAGCGTCAGCGTCGGCAAGGAGTGGGCCGCCACCAAGCTGGTGACGCCCAAGACCGCCGCCAAGTCCAAGCGCTGAGCCGCGCCCGCCGCCGAGCGGACACGCTTCCACACCCCGCCGACCAGGTGATCCCGGTCGGCGGGGTGTGTGCGTTTCCCGTGATTCGTGTGTTTCGCGGATCCGGGTGCGCCGGGTCAGGATCTAGGCTGTGACTCACCCGAACAGCCCAACGCGGGGATGCGGGAACGAAGGGATGCGAGAGATGGCGATCGAGGTCGGCGACAAGGCCCCGGACTTCGAGCTCAAGGACAACCACGGCGCCACCGTGCGGCTCTCCGACTTCCGGGGGGAGAAGGCCGTGGTGCTGCTCTTCTACCCGTTCGCCTTCACCGGTGTCTGCACCGGTGAACTGTGCGAGCTGCGCGACCAGCTCCCGCGCTTCCAGAACGACGACGTCCAGCTCCTCGCCGTCTCGAACGACTCCGTGCCGACCCTGCGGGTCTTCGGCGAGCAGGAGGGCCTGGAGTACCCGCTGCTCTCGGACTTCTGGCCGCACGGCGAGACCTCCCGCGCGTACGGCGTCTTCGACGAGGACAAGGGCTGCGCGGTCCGCGGCACCTTCATCATCGACAAGGACGGCGTGGTGCGCTGGACTGTCGTCAACGGACTGCCCGACGCGCGTGACCTGAACGAGTACATCAAGGCGCTCGACAGCCTCTGAGTGCGACTGCGCGGGCCGTTACGCGCAGTTCCCTGCGAAAACCGCTAACAGGCGGGAACCCGTCACTAGGATCGAAACGTTGATCCGGTAGCAACCGCACGACGGGGCACCGCCCCACACAGAACCCAATGGAGGACCCGTGGGAGTCAGCCTCAGCAAGGGCGGCAACGTCTCGCTGACCAAGGCCGCGCCTAACCTGACGGCGGTCATCGTCGGTCTGGGCTGGGACGCTCGCACCACCACCGGTGTCGACTTCGACCTCGACGCCAGCGCGATCCTGACCAACGACCAGGGCAAGGTCGCCAGCGACGCGAACTTCGTCTTCTTCAACAACCTGAAGAGCCCCGACGGTTCGGTCGAGCACACTGGTGACAACACCACCGGTGAGGGCGAGGGCGACGACGAGGCGATCAAGGTCAACCTCGCCGGTGTCCCGGGCGACGTCGCCAAGATCGTCTTCCCGGTCTCGATCTACGAGGCCGAGACCCGCCAGCAGAGCTTCGGCCAGGTCCGCAACGCCTACATCCGCGTGGTGAACCAGGCCGACAACACCGAGCTCGCCCGCTACGACCTCTCCGAGGACGCCTCGACCGAGACCGCCATGGTCTTCGGCGAGCTCTACCGCAACGGCGCCGAGTGGAAGTTCCGCGCCATCGGCCAGGGCTACGCCTCGGGCCTGCGCGGCATCGCGCAGGACTTCGGCGTCAACGTCTGAGTCCGAGAGCAGTTCGTCCGTCCGGCGCCGTGCACTGTGTGTACGGCGCCGGACGCGCTTCGCCCGCTGCACCGCACCACCGTCACATCGCACACCGTCGTCCGGGGAGGACCACAACATGGGCGTCACACTCGCCAAGGGGGGCAATGTCTCCCTGTCCAAGGCCGCACCGAACCTCACCAGGGTGCTGATCGGTCTCGGATGGGACGCGCGCTCGACCACGGGAGCCGACTTCGACCTCGACGCCAGCGCGCTGCTCTGCAACGGCGGCCGGGTGCTCGGGGACGAGTACTTCGTCTTCTACAACAACCTGAAGAGCCCCGACGGCTCCGTCGAGCACACGGGGGACAACCTCACGGGCGAGGGTGACGGCGACGACGAGTCGATCATCATCGACCTCACCAAGGTGCCGGCGAACGTGGACAAGATCGTCTTCCCGGTCTCCATCCACGAGGCGGACACCCGCCGGCAGAGCTTCGGCCAGGTCAGCAATGCCTTCATCCGCGTGGTCAACCAGGCCGACGGCCAGGAACTGGCACGCTACGACCTCTCCGAGGACGCCTCGAGCGAGACCGCGATGATCTTCGGTGAGGTCTACCGGTACGGGGGCGAATGGAAGTTCCGTGCAGTGGGGCAGGGGTACGCGTCGGGGCTGCGGGGCATCGCTCTAGACTTCGGGGTCAACGTTTCGTAAAGCCGTACACAGACGCATGGGGTGCCAGGTGCCAGTGGTTCTGAAAACCTTCGGCTGGTCGTTCGCCATCACGGCGCTCGGCCTTGCCTTTGCCGCGTGGCAGTGGGGGTGGGAGGCCTTCGGGGTCGTACTGATCCTGTCGATCCTCGAGATCTCCCTGTCGTTCGACAACGCGGTCGTCAATGCCGGAATCCTGAAGAAGATGAATGCCTTCTGGCAGAAGATCTTCCTCACCGTCGGCATCTTGATCGCCGTGTTCGGAATGCGGCTGGTCTTCCCGGTGGCCATCGTCGCCATCAGTGCGAAGGTCGGCCCCATCGAGGCGATCGAGCTGGCCCTGGACCAGCCCGAGCAGTACGAGGCCCTGGTCACCGACGCCCACCCGGCCATCGCCGCCTTCGGCGGAATGTTCCTGCTGATGATCTTCCTCGACTTCATCTTCGAGGAGCGCGAGCACAAGTGGCTCGCGTGGCTGGAGCGCCCGCTGGCCAAGCTCGGCAAGGTCGACATGCTGTCGGTCTGCATCGCCCTGATCGCGCTGCTCGTCTCGGCGATGACCTTCGCCGTCAACGCCCACACCAGCACCGGCCACCAGGACAAGTCCGCCACCGTGCTGCTCGCCGGCGTCGCCGGCCTGATCACGTACCTGGTCGTCGGCGGCCTGTCCTCCTACTTCGAGGACAAGCTGGAGGAGGAAGAGGAGCGCGAGCACGAGGAGGAGGAGAAGGCCAAGGCCGCGGGCAAGCCCGTCTCCGCGGTCGGCCTGGCCGGCAAGGCCGCGTTCTTCCTCTTCCTCTACCTCGAGGTCCTCGACGCCTCGTTCTCCTTCGACGGGGTCATCGGCGCCTTCGCCATCACCAACCACATCTTCTGGATGGCGCTCGGCCTCGGTATCGGAGCCATGTACGTCCGGTCGCTCACGGTCTACCTGGTCCGTCAGGGCACCCTGGACGACTACGTCTACCTGGAGCACGGCGCGCACTACGCGATCGGCGCGCTCGCGGTCATCCTGCTGGTCACCATCCAGCACGAGATCAGCGAGATCATCACCGGCCTCATCGGCGTGGTGCTGATCGCGGCTTCCTTCTGGTCCTCGGTGCGCCGCAACAAGCGCCTGGAACTGGAGGGTTCCACCGTCGACGCATGACCGCGCCGTTAATGCGGAACGCTCCATGGCGGGGCGGTCCGCCGGGTTCACGGACCCGGCGGGCCGCCCCGTTTTCCGTAGGCTTCGCGGGGAGCAGGGGATCAGGAGACCAGGGGGGTAGGGGATGGGATTCTTCGACGGCATCATGGGCAGCCGGGCCGTGCAGTTCCAGTCGGGCAGTGCCTCGTCGAACGCGATCGAGCTGACCAAGCGACATGCGACGGTGTCGCTCACCAGGCAGGGCGCCGTCCACGGCAACCTGCGCGTCAACCTGTCCTGGCGCATGCGCACCTCGGACATCGGCGGCCGCTCCGGCCAGAGCGGCCAGCTCTTCCGCCACCCTTTCAAGCTGTTCAAGCCGGACATGGTGCAGGCGCACACCCAGGGCATGGTCAACGTCGACCTCGACATGGGCTGCCTGTACGAGCTGACCGACGGCACCCGCGGCGCCGTCCAGCCGCTGGGCAACCTGCTGGGCGACCTCAACGACCCGCCGTTCGTCAAGCTCAGCGGGGACGACCGGTTCGGATCGGGGTCCGGGGAGACCCTCTACATCAACCTCGACCACGCCGACGACATCAAGCGGCTGCTGGTCTTCGTCTACATCTACGACCAGACCCCGGCCTTCGACCGGACGCACGCCATGGTGACCCTCTACCCCGTGACGGGCCCGCGGATCGAGATCCCGCTGGACGAGCGGCATCCGCAGGCCCGGTCCTGCGCGGTCGTCTCCCTGGAGAAGGCCAAGGGCGAGCTCGTCGTCAAGCGCGAGGTGAAGTTCGTGTACGGGTTCCAGTCCGAGCTGGACCGGCTGTACGGCTGGGGGCTCCAGTGGGGGCGGGGCTACAAGAGCACCAAGAGGTGACCCCGCAGCCCCCGGAGCCCCGGGGCGTGTCCCGCTGGGGGGCGGATCGGTCCCGCTCAGTGGCGGATGAACTGCGGGCCCTGCGCCGGCAGCCGGAAGGACGGGTCGCCGCCCGGGCCCGGCACCGGAGCCGGGGACACCGGCTGCGGGTAACCGTAGGCGGGCGGGACGGCCGGCGGGGCCTGCGTCGGCGGGGCCATCGCGGCCGTCTGCTCCGAGGCCGGGCCCGTGGTGGCCGCCGCGGGGCCGGAGGCCACGCCCGCATCGGCCTCGGCGGCGTTCTCGTCGACCGAGATCCCGTGGTCGGTGGCCAGTCCCACCAGCCCGTCGGAGTAGCCCTCGCCGAGCGCCCGGAACTTCCACCCGTCGCCGCGGCGGTACAGCTCGCCGCAGATCAGCGCGGTCTCCGCGCCGGTCTCGGGCCGCACGTCGAAGTAGGCCAGCGGCTCGGAGCCGCCGGTCGCGGTGGCGTCGTACAGCAGGATCCGCAGGTCACGGACCCGCTGGAAGGGGACGTCCTCCGCCGAGGCGACCACCAGGATCCGGTCCACGCTCGGGGTCACCGTGCGCAGGTCCGCCTGGACGGCATCGGTGATCGCGTCGCCGACCTGCTTCTTGCCCAGGCGCCAGACGGCTCCCGAGGGGTGCCGGGGCTGGTTGTAGAAGACGAAGTCCTCGTCCGAACGCACCCGGCCGTCCGGGCCCACCAGCAGCGCCGAGGCGTCCACGTCCGGCACCTCGGGGCCGCCGGTCCAGCGCAGCACCGCCCGGACCGCCACGGGGGCCACCGGGATGTTCGAGCCCTTCTGCATCGCGTGCGTCATGCACGTCATCCTGCCCTCCCGGGGTGGACCGGGACAATGCGGCCCCCCGTATGCCCCCCACAGGCCTTGTGCCGATCACGCGAGCTGGGCATGGTGCAAGAGGGTTACCTGAACTTCATGTGCTTGAGGAACTCTTGACTCACGTTCGTACGTACTATTACCGGCCATGCCAGTTGGGCCGCCGAGGCAGTACGGGGGAGAGCACATGCGTCACTTTGGGCACGTATCGCCCACGGTCCGTAAGGACCTCTTCCACCAGGAACCGGCGGAATTCACCGGAGCCGCACCCGCCCGCGTCCTCGCGGCGGCCCTCGGGGCGACGCTCTACAGCCCCGCCACCCGCCCCGCGCTCGCCGCAGACGTCCGCAAGCAGGCCCGCCGCGGCGTCGTCTCCATGGTCCTCTGCCTGGAGGATTCCATCAGCGACGGCGACGTGACCGGAGCCGAGGAGAACCTCGTCCGCCAGTTCGCCGACCTCGACGGCGACGCCGCCGAGGTCCCGCTGCTCTTCATCCGCGTCCGTACGCCCGAGCAGATCCCGGACCTGGCGCGCCGCCTGGGCCGCTCCGTGCGGCACCTGGCCGGATTCGTACTCCCCAAGTTCGACGAGCGGCGCGGCATCCCCTTCCTCGAAGCCGTCGCCGACGCGGAGGCCGCGACCGGAAAGGACCGGCTGTATGCCATGCCCGTCCTGGAGACCCCGGAGCTCCTCCACCTCGAAACCCGCGTCGAGGCCCTCGCCGGCATCTCCCGCACGATCAACAGCCACCGCGAGCGGGTCCTCGCGCTCCGTCTCGGCGTGACCGACTTCTGCTCCGCCTACGGCCTGCGCCGCACCCCCGACATGACCGCCTACGACGTCCAGATCGTCGCCGGCGTCATCGCGGACGTCGTCAACGTCCTCAGCAGGGCCGACGGCACCGGCTTCACCGTGACCGGCCCCGTCTGGGAGTACTTCCGCAGCCAGCAGCGCCTCTTCAAGCCCCAGCTGCGCCGCAGCCCCTTCCTGGAGGAGGGCGTCGAGGAACTGCGCACCGCGCTCATCGAACACGACCTGGACGGACTGCTCCGCGAGATCGAGCTCGACAGGGCCAACGGCCTGCTCGGCAAGACCTGCATCCACCCCGCCCACGTCCCGCCCGTGCACGCCCTGTCGGTCGTCTCCCACGAGGAGTTCTGCGACGCCCAGGACATCCTGCGACCCGAGCGCGGCGGCGGCGGGGTGATGCGATCTGCTTATACGAACAAAATGAACGAGGTGAAGCCCCACCGGGCCTGGGCCGAGCGCACCATGCTGCGCGCCGAGGTCTTCGGTGTGGCGAGGGAGCAGGTCGGCTTCGTCGACCTGCTCACGGCCGGGCTCCAGGTATGAGCGGGCCCGTGCCGAAGCGGACGACGAGGAAGGACGAGACGATCGACGAGGTGTGGTCGGGTACCTGGGTCGCGGACCGGCTGGGAGTCGCCCTGCACGACTCCGAAGGGGGCCCGCGGCCCGGACCGCGGCTGAGCCCGCGGCTCACGGACCTGCTCGGACTGGCCCTGCGGCGCAACCCCAAGCGCGCGCACCTGCTGGTCTCGCAGGTCCTGGGCAAGCACGTCCCGCAGTCCCCGCACACGGTGTACGCGGCCGGGTACGGGCTCGGGACACGCGTACGGGCACTGCTCGGCGAGGAGGCCGCCGAGGCGGCCGTGGTCCTCGGCTACGCCGAGACCGCCACCGGGCTCGGCCACTGCGTCGCCGACGGCCTGGGCCCCGCCCCGTACCTGCACTCCACCCGCCGGCCCGTGCCGGGCGTCGCGGCCGCGGGCGGCTTCGAGGAGGCGCACTCGCACGCCACCTCCCACCTGCTGCTGCCCGAGGACCCCGCGCTGCTCGCGGGCGACGGGCCGCTGGTCCTCGTCGACGACGAGTTCTCCACCGGCAACACGGTCCTGAACACCATCCGCGACCTCCACGCCCGCCACCCCCGCTCGCGCTACGTGGTCGTCGCCCTCGTCGACATGCGTTCCCCGGCCGACCGCGAGCGGCTCACGGCCTTCGCCGCCGAGCTGGGCGCCCGCGTGGACCTGATCGCCCTCGCCTCGGGCACCGTGTCCCTCCCGGACGGGGTCCTGGCCAAGGGCCAGGCCCTGGTGGAGCAGCACGAGGCCGAGGGCCGGGCACCGGTGGAGCAGCACGAGCCCGCCGCCTCCCCGCCCGCGGCGGCCCCGCCGGCGACCCCGGAGGTCGTCCGGGTGGACCTGGGCTGGCCGCGGGGACTTCCCGACGGCGGCCGCCACGGCTTCACCCCCGCGCACCGGCAGCGTCTGGAAGCCGCCCTTCCGGACCTCGCCGCCCGGCTCACGGCCGCGCTCGGCACCGACCCCGGGCGGGTCCTCGTACTCGGCAACGAGGAGCTGATGTACGCGCCCCTGCGCCTGGCCAAGGCACTGGAGGAGACCGGCGCGGCCCGCGAGGTCCGCTTCTCCACCACCACCCGCTCCCCGGTCCTCGCCGTGGACGACCCGGGCTACGCCATCCGCACCCGGCTCGTCTTCCCGGCCCACGACACCCCCGCCGACGGCCCCGGCGACCGCTACGCCTACAACGTCGCCCGCCCCGCGCACGGCTCCGGCTCCGGCTTCGACACCGTGGTCGTCGTCGTGGACTCGGCCGGCGACACCCCCGAACTGCACACCGGACTCCTCGCGGCCCTCGCCCCGCACACCGGCCGCCTCGTCCTGGCCGTCGTCCCGTCCTACATACCGCCCCGGGCCGCCGTACCGTCCGTACTCCCCGTGGCGTCCCGCACGTCCCACCATCGGCAGGAGCCGACCATGCCCGAGCCTCTGCGCGGCCCCGCCTTCTCCTCCTACGCCCCCGAGGACGTCGGCTGGCTGCTCCAGGACCTCTCCGGCGTCCGGCTCGAAGCCCCGACCGAGGAGCGCGAGGAGGCCATCCAGGCGGGCGGCGCCCACTACGCCGAGTCCCTGCCCGTCGAGTACCAGCCCTCGCCCCAGTACCAGGAGCTCTACCGCAGCGCGCTGACCGCCTCGGCCGCCCGTGTGGCCCGCGCCGTCGGCACGGTCACCGAGACCGTCCTCGCCGAACGCTCCCCCTCCCCGGTCCTGGTCTCCCTGGCCCGGGCCGGTACCCCCGTCGGCGTCCTGATGCGCCGCTGGGCCCGCGTCCGGCACGGCCTGGACCTGCCGCACTACGCCGTCTCCATCGTGCGCGGCCGCGGCATCGACGCCAACGCCCTGCGCTGGCTGGCCGCCCACCACGACCCCGCCGACGTCGTCTTCGTCGACGGCTGGACCGGCAAGGGCGCCATCACCCGCGAGCTGAAGGAAGCCCTGCAGGAGTTCCCCGGCTTCGACCCGGAGATCGTCGTCCTCGCCGACCCCGGCTCCTGCGTGCCCACCTACGGCACCCGCGAGGACTTCCTGATCCCCTCCGCCTGTCTCAATTCCACCGTCTCCGGACTCATCTCGCGTACGGTTCTCAGGTCCGACCTGGTCGGACCCGCCGACTTCCACGGCGCGAAGTTCTACCGCGAGCTCGCCGGAGCCGACGTCTCCGTCGAATTCGTCGACGCCGTCGCCGCCCACTTCGAAGAAGTGGCGGACGCCGTCGACGAGGAGGTCAAGGAACTCCTCGCGGCCGACCGCACTCCCACCTGGGAGGGCTGGGCGGCGGTCGAGCGGATCAGCGAGGAGTACGGCATCCACGACGTGAACCTCGTCAAGCCCGGCGTCGGCGAGACCACCCGCGTGCTGCTGCGCCGGGTGCCGTGGAAGATCCTGGCGCAGCGCGGCGCCGGGGCCGACCTGGACCACGTACGCCTGCTCGCCGAGCAGCGCGGCGTCCCGGTGGAAGAGGTCGACGGCCTGCCCTACACCTGCGTCGGCCTCATCCACCCCCGATTCACGCGCGGCGCCACCGGCGCCGACGGAAAGGCTGTGGCCTCCAAGTGACCGTCCTCGTAGCCAGTGACCTCGACCGTACGCTCATCTACTCGACGGCCGCCCTCGGTCTGACCATGCCCGACCCGGTCGCCCCGAGGCTGCTGTGCGTCGAGGTCCACGAGAACAAGCCGCTGTCCTACATGACGGAGACGGCCGCGGCCCTGCTGGCGGAGCTCACCGAGGACCCGTACGTCGTCTTCGTCCCCACCACCACCCGCACGCGCAAGCAGTACCAGCGCATCCGCTTCCCCGGCCGCCCCGCCCGGTACGCGATCTGCGCCAATGGCGGACAGCTCCTCGTCGACGGCGTACCGGACCGCGACTGGCGGCGGCAGGTCGCGGCGCGCCTCGCCGAGGAGTGCGCCCCGCTGGAGGAGGTCCACGAGCACCTGCTGGCCGCCGCCGACCCGGCGTGGCTGCGCAAGGCCCGGCTCGCCGAAGACCTCTTCGCGTACCTCGTCGTCGAACGCGCCCTGGTCCCCGACGAATGGCTCAAGTCCCTGGCCGAGTGGGCCGGCGCCCGCGGCTGGACGGTCTCCCTCCAGGGCCGGAAGATCTACGCCGTGCCGCGCCCGCTCACCAAGAGCGCGGCGATGCACGAGGTCGCCCGCCGGACCGGAGCGACCACGACTCTGGCCGCCGGCGACTCGCTCCTCGACGCCGATCTGCTGCTCGCCGCCGACGCCGCCTGGCGCCCCGGCCACGGCGAACTGGCCGACGCGCAGTGGACCGCGCCCTCGGTGACGGCCCTCACCGAGGCGGGCGTCCTGGCGGGCGAGGAAATGGTGCGGGCCTTCTCCCGCGAGGCCGCGCGGCTCGGCAGACTGGACGCATGAGCAAAGGCAACAGCACGAAGATCACGGACGAGCTGTACCAGTACATGCTCGACCACAACCCCCCGCTGGACGCCGTCCAGCGGGGGCTCGTGGCGAGGACGTACGCCAAGTTCCCCGACGTCGCAGGGATGCAGTCCGCGGAGGAGCAGGGGCCGCTGCTGGCCTTCCTCGTCCGCCTGACCGGCGCCCGCCACATCGTCGAGGTCGGCACCTTCACCGGCTTCTCGGCCCTGTCGATGGCCCAGGCCCTGCCGCCCGACGGCCGCCTCATCGCCTGCGACGTCTCCGAGGAATGGACGGCGTACGGCAGGGAGGCCTGGGAGGAGGCAGGCGTCGCGGACCGCATCGATCTGCGCATCGCGCCAGCCCTGGAGACCTTGCGCGCGATGCCCGCCGAGCCCCACATCGACATGGCCTATGTGGACGCCGACAAGGAGAGCCAGATCTCCTACTGGGAGGAGCTCGTCCCGAGACTCCGCCCCGGCGGCCTGATCGTCACGGACAACACGCTGTTCCACGGCACGGTCCTCGACGAATCGGCCACCGGCTCGGCGGCGGGCGTGCGCGCCTTCAACGCCCACGTCGCGGCGGACCCGCGCATGGACTCCGTCCTGCTGGCGATCTCGGACGGCCTGACGCTCTCGCGCAAGCGGTAGCGGTCGCGCGGTCCCCGCCAGCGGTAGCGGTAGGGCGGAAGGCGGGCGGCGGCGGGGCGGTAGCGCGGCAGGTGGCAGTCGGCAGGCGCTCGGCGGACGGTGGAGCCGGGGGTCAGCCGCAGCCGCCGCCCCCGCAGCAGCCCCCGCCTCCGCCGCCGCCCATGGGACGGGCGGGCGCGGGAGCGCTGCTCGCCCCGCCCACGGCGACCGCGGACAGCAGCTTGACGGTGTCGGCGTGCCCGGCCGGGCAGTCGGCGGGGGCGGAGGACTCGGCCATGGGACGGCTCACCTCAAAGGTGTCGTCGCAGGTCCGGCAGCGGAATTCGTAACGAGGCATGCGCACAGGCTAAGCGCGCCCGCCGCCCCCGCGCTACGGCTCTCAGGCGGTGTCGGGCCGCGCGAGCCGACCCTGCGCCAGGCGTGCCCGGTCCTCCCGGGCCGCCTGCTCGGGGTGGCGGGCACGCCAGTACGGATTGTCGTGCGGCAGCGCACTGCCCACCCGCCCGTACATCCCGAACCACATCAGCATCACGCCGACGACGAAGCTGAACAGCACGTTCTGGATCTTGAACGCCAGGAAGTTCAGCCCGGTGTCCAGCAGCGCGAGGTTCACGAAGCCGCTCGCGATGAACAGCACGCCCAGCACGATGTTCAGCGTCGAGGCGAAGGTCCCGCCCACCACCATCCCGAAGATCAGCAGGCCGCCGATGCAGATCGACAGGACGCTCAGCGCGCCGTTGGTGTTCAGCGCGAGCACCGTGTCGCCGCCCGTGTCGAAGAACCCGATCCGGTCGACCAGGCCCAGGATCCCGAAGACCACCAGCAGCAGACCCGTCAGCCCCGCCCCGACCCGGTACACCTGGCTGAGCTTGTGATCGATGGGCAGGTGCTCGTCGAGCCGGGCGTTGACGGGGTGCAGCGCCCGCTGCACGCGCCGCGCCACCGGGTGCGGATCCTGCGGTACGACCGGCCCGTACGGCTCGTGGGCCACGTAGGGCGCGTAGTGCTCGTGGGGCTCGGTGCACCCGTACGTCGCGTGGGGCGCGTACGGCGCGTGGGACACCGGGGGTACCTGGGATGCACGCGGCTTGTGGAAGGTGTGGGCAGCCATGGAGGCCTCCTCTGCTCCGCCCCGTACCCCCAGCATCCGCCGCCCACCGCCCCACGACAACCGGCCTGGGGAGCCGCGGCGGCCGGAGGAGGCCGTGCGCGCCCTGAAGCCCTGATCCCTGAAGTCCTGATCCCTGAAGTCCTGAAGGGGGGCGGGGGAGGGGAGTGGGGAACCGCCTAGGCTTGGCCGCGCTCCTCCCGGATCCCGGTCACCACCTCGTTCACCGAGGCGCGTACGGCCTCCATCTCCTGCAGGAACGCCCAGTAGTCCGGGTGCCGCCCCTCCAGCCCCTCCAACGCCCGGCCCACCCGGGCCACCGCATCGTCCAGCGGCCGCGCATGCCGCGGATCCGGCACACTGCGGCCCGCCATCGCCAGCCGCTGCGCGTCCCGGATCGCGAAGCGGGTCCGGTCCACCTCCGCCTGCGGGTCCCGCGCCACCGCCTCCAGCCGCGTCAGCCGGTCCTGCGCAGCCGACACCGCCTCGTCCGTCGCGTCCAGCGCCCCGCGGACCGCCTCGATCAGCGTCCCCACATCCCCCCAGCGCTGCTCGTCACGCGCCCGGCCGGCCTCCCGCAACCGCTCCTCGGCCCGCGCCACGTCCCGTACCGCCTGGTCCGGCACGTGCTGCAGGTCCTGCCAGCACGCCGCACTGAACCGCCGCCGCAGCTCGCTGAGCACCGGGTCCACCCGGTCCGCCCGATTGCGCAACGCCTGCGCCCGCGTCCGCAGGCTCACCAGCCGCCGGTCGATCTCCGCCGCCCGCTCGGGCAGCCGCGCCGCCTCGGCCCGTATGGCCTCCGCGTCGCGCAGGATCCGGTCCGCCCGCTGCACCGTCTCCTGCACCCCGTGCTGCGCCGCGCCCTGGTTCAGCTTGGTCAGCTCCGGCCCCAGCGCTGCCAGCCGCGCCGCCAGGTCGTCCGCCCGCATCCCCTTGGCCCGTACGGCATCCAGCGCGTCGCTGGCCCCGATCAGCGCGGCCCTGGCCCGCTCCCGGGCCGGCGCGACCCGCGCCAGCTGCGTCTCGGCCTTGTCCAGCAGCGGCTGCAGGCCCTGCGCGAACCGCTCCAGTTCCCCCTTGACCCGCACCAGTTCCTCGCGGGCGCGGGTCAGCTGGTCCCGCGCCCGCGTGGCCACCGAGGCGTCCAACTCCGCCCGGTCCAGGTCGTGCGCGTCGACCGCCTCGATGTAGACATGGCTGACCTGGTCGATGCGCTGCCCGAGCGCGGCGAACCCCTCGGTCGCCTGCCGTGCCGCGGGCGAACCGTCCGCCGCGGCGATGGTCTCGATCGAGATCCGCAGATCCCGCTGCGCCGTGTCCAGCTCGTAGAACGCGGCCGCGGCGGCGTCCTTGGCCGCCTGCGCATCCGCCCGCCGCCCCTCGTCCCGCCCACCGAACCACCGCCGGGATGCCGTCGTCACAGTCCCTCTCCCGTACGTGTCCGCCATGCCCCGGTCCATTCTCTCCCACGGGAACCGGTTTGCGTGGGGGGCCTGCCCGCCATGTAGGCTGTCCACTCATCCACGGGTGCGTAGCTCAGGGGTAGAGCGCTGCTCTTACAAAGCAGATGTCGGCGGTTCGAAACCGTCCGCGCCCACCGTGCTTGACCAGGCACTTCTTGATAACGGGCTTCCGGAAGACTCTCCGGGAGCCCGTTTTGTCTTGGCCGCTGGCAGACCCGGTACGGCCGACCTCACTGCTCTGCTGGAACGTCTGGTTCCCGGCACCTGGTGCTGCCAGGACGGCCGGCGGCCTCGCCGGTAGAAGGTCTGCGCCCACCAGGTAGGTTTCCCGTGTGTCTACCTGTGAGAGAGCCGCCGGGCCCGCGGCCGTCCGGCCGAGCCGCCGGGCCTTTCCGGCGGTGCTGCTGGCGCTGTCGGCGGTACTGTCGGGCTGTTCCAGCGCGGGAGCTCCCGAACGGTCGGCAGGGGGCTCAGCCGCGCGTGAAAGCCTTCCGGAGCAGAGTACGGCCCCTCCCGGCCCCACAGCGCTGGCCGTCTCTCCGGTTGCTCAGCGACTGATCCCGGCGCGGGGCAAGTACTTCGGCATCAGCACGCTCAAGACGCCGTGGTCGCCCCAGGAGACGGACATGGTGGCGCAGCGGGCGGGTGTGCGGCCGAACCTGCTGGAGTACTTCGCGAAGTGGACCGAGGGCTACCGCCGGGAAGCCGTCGACGCGACGTATCAGCAGGGTGCTGTCCCGCTGCTGACGTGGGAGCCCTGGGGCTCGGTGGCGGCCGGGACGGAGCAGCCGCAGTACGCGCTGGCGGAGATTGCCAACGGCCGCCACGACGCCTACATCAGGCGCTTCGCCCAAGACGTGAAGGCACACGGCCGGCCGGTGATCCTGCGGTTCGCGCACGAGATGAACGGCACGTGGTTCCCGTGGGCGGAGCGGCGCAACGGGAACAGCGCCGGCGAGTACGTGCAGGCCTGGCGCCACGTCCACGACATCTTCACCGAGGTCGGCGTCCGCAACGTGGCCTGGCAGTGGAGCCCGAACATTCTGCGCACGGTGGAGAAGGTCCGTCTGCAGCCGCTGTACCCCGGTGACGAGTACGTCGACATCATCGGCCTGAGCGGCTACAGCAAGCACGAGCTGCGGGCCGCGGACGTCTTCGAGCCGGCTCTCCAGGAGATGCGGGCGTTCACTCGGAGGCCTGTCCTGATCGCGGAGACCGGCGCTCGGCCCGGCGACGACAAGGCCCTGTGGATCGCGGACTTCTTCGCCTGGCTGCGGGAGCGCCCCGACGTGATCGGTTTCGTGTGGTTCGAACGGAGCATCGATCAGGGGGGCAAGCAGGACTGGCGGTTCGCGGAGACCGCCGAGACGCAGAACGCCTTCCGCGGGGGGCTCGCCGACCTGGACCTTGCGGACGCCCCGGGCGGCGAGCCGGTCCCGTCGGGCTGAGCGTCAGTCTGTTCTCCCCGCCTCACCGGGCGTTGTGCGGCGCAGGACGCCGAACACTTCGGGCGCGAGGACGTGGCGGCCGACGGCCGCGGGGTTGCTCGGGGCGGTTCCCGGTCCGGCCTTCTCCACCAGGTCGGTCACGCGCAGGACGTCACCGTGGTCGTCGGCCTCTTGCGGGCGTACGGCAGCGCATCCCGGTCCGTCTCGGTAGTCCTCAAGGGCGGGCTCGTTGCGGCCCGTGACCACGAGGACGTCGTCGAGGCCGCCGGCCGCCCGCCGGCCCCTCCACGACGGGCCGCGTTTGCCTGGGCTGGTGGAGAGGGTCAGCCGGACCGTCCGGCGGTGGACACGAGGTCGATTCCGCCGAGCCCCGTCCTGAAGGACTGGGTCGTCGCCGCGTCGGTGGTGAAGCGCCAGTCGGCGCCGCCGCCCTCGTTCTCACTGCGCTCGAACCAGATGAACCCGATGACGTCCGGCACCTTGTCGAGCCAGGTGAAGAAGTCCGCGGTCCAGGGTGCCTTGAGGGGGCCGGGCCGGGCCCCGGTCTCGGTGATGAGCACCGGGTGGGCGGCGAACTTGCGCAGGGCTTCCAGGGTGGGGTCGAACACCTGGGCGGCATTCTTCTCTTCTGCCGCGTAGCCGACCAGGCCGACCCAGTCGACGTACTCCTTACCGGGGTACAGGGCCTGGAGGCTCACCTTCGGTACGGGGCGCAGGATGTTCGGACTCCACACCCAGATGACGTTCTCCGCTCCGGCGGCCTTGAAGAGCCCGTGGATGTGCTGCCACGCCTTGATGTAATCGCCCGGCTTGTTGCCGCTGCGCTGCTCGGACCAGGGATACCAGTTGCCGTTCATCTCATGGGCGAAGCGCAGGGCGACGGGCCACTTGTGCTCACCGACGCCCTTGGCGAAACGACTGATGTACGCATCGTGCTCTCCCGCCGCGATGGACGCGAGGGAGTACACGGGCTGGTCCAACCCCGCCTTGGGGCCAGCCCAGGGTTCCCAGGAGAGCACGGGCAGCATGCCCTGCCGGTAGGAGGCGTCGACCGCCTCCGGCCTGAAGTCCTCCGTCCACTTGACGAAGTACTCGACCATGGTGGGGCGGGTGCCGGCTGCGGTGGCCACCTTGTCGATCTCTGAGGTGGACCACGGCGCTTCGAAGGTGCTGACGCCGAAGTGCTTGCCCTTCGGCGCGAGGAAGTCCGCGCGATTCGGTATCGGCTTGTCGGGCGAACCCGGCTTGAGCCGTTCGGTGAGGCCCGGCTTGTTCTCCTGCTGTCCGAATCCCGCGAAGGCGGGGGCCGCGTTGGACTGCACCAGCAGGTAGACGCCGTAGCTGAGCCCGCACAGCAGCACCAGGTTGAAGGCCATCCACAGGCGAAGCCGGATGCCCGTACCGCGGTTCCACCAGTGCAGGCGCTTGCGGCGCCGACTGTTGACCCTGGCCCTAGACACTCATCATCACCGATCCGAACAGCAGGGCTGCGCCGAGGAGGTAGGGGACGACGACCAAGGGGCTGCGGGCGCTCTCACCGGCGAAGCTGTCGGCGCGCGTGCCCCAGCTCGCGTTGTGCGCCATGCGGAAGAACCCCAGCAGCCGTACGGGCAGCAGAAGGAACGTGTTGATCAGCATGAAGACCGGGAGGAAGAGCATGTCCTGGGGGCGGTAGGCGAAGTGCCTGCCGAACCTGACCGCCATGGAGAGGATGGACATGACGGCCGCGAGGGCCAGGATGAAGAGCAGTGCGTGCCAGTTCACCTCGGGCAGCGGCAGCTCGTTGTATATACCGGGCTTGTCCCGCTGGAAGGCGGAGACTCCCCATGACGCGAACGTGCCGAGCAGGACGAACGGGACGAGGATGTCGGCCATGTAGAAGAGCCAAAGGATCTTGGCGTGCCGGAGCATCCACCAGAACATGCGCATCGTGTTGTACTGCGAACCGCGCGCCCAGCGGTACTGCTGCTTCGCCAGCTTCTTCAGTTCCAGGGGAGCGTCCGTGTACACGAGGGACGTGGACTGGTAGACGCACTTGTATCCGGCCTTGAGCGCGTAGTTCGTCAGGGTCCGGTCGTCGCTCACCTCGAGGAAGACTCCCAGGAACTTCTCGTTCAGGAAGTCTTCCATGCATGTGTCGAGTATGTGCTTGCGGAACGCGATGGTGCGGCCGGGCAGGCAGCCGACGGTGCCCACGACGCTCATGGCGGGCATGGAGTACTGGCACCGGACGCTCTCCAGCCAGTCCGCCCAGCGGGTCAGGACGGAACGGCCGGGGTCCAGGATGCGCTGGCGGGTGGTGACGCCGCCGATTTTGCGGTGGCGGAACGGCTTGATCAGCTCGGTCAGGGTGTCCTTGGTCCAGATGGTGTCCGAGTCGACGAGCACCGCGATCTGACCCGTGGCGTGCTCCAGGCCGACGCGCAGGGCATTGCGCTTGCCGGGGATCTCGGTCCAGAGCCACATCACGCCGACGTCGTTGCAGATCCGTTCGAGCTCGAGGTTCTGTCGACCGTTGATCACGACGATGATCTCCGTCGGCTGCTGGTCGATGATGCGCTGGAGGACCGACCTGAACAGGTCCTCGGGCTCGTCGACCACCGGGATGATGACGGAAGTGGAGGCGCTGTAGGTCCGGGTCCAGGGCTTGTAGCGGCGGGCCAGCAGGATGCGAAGCACCCAGAGTGCCCAGATCATGGTCATGAAAACGGCGAACGGGTAGATACTCCCGTGATTCCACCATTCTCTGATCTCAAGCAAGAACGCGAGCATGTGCCATCCCCGGAACCGGGCTGTCAGGCGCAGGGCGCGTGACCGCACATGTCCCGTCTGTGTGTAGAACGAGTGAAGAGATTGCGACGGCTCTGTCGAGCGAATTCTCAGGACTCGGTCAAGCTATGGGAGCTAACCAGTCTCCGAACTGTCTCAATTCGGTCATTACGACCCAATGGCCTCGACTGTGAAGCCCAATCGTTCCAGGATTGATGTCGAAATGATGCCCGATCCGTTACAACCCTTCTCGGGTCGCCACTGTAGGTCGTCTGGTGAATTCGTGGGACTTCTGTGGGTTTAAGGTGTTGATCCAAACCGCGAAACAACCGCACACAGGGCGGCTGACCGAGGGGGCCGCATGCCTTTCCGCGTCACAGTAATAGGGACCGGCTACCTCGGTGCCACGCACGCGGCCTGCATGGCCGAGATCGGACACGAGGTGCTCGGGGTCGATGTCGACCCGGAGAAGGTCGCCGCACTGCAGGCCGGCCGGGCGCCCTTCTACGAGCCCGGTTTGGAGGGCCTCCTCGCCAAGCATGTGGCCAGTGGCCGCCTGCGGTTCACCACGTCCTACGAGGAAGCGGCCGCATTCGGCGACGTGCACTTCGCCTGCGTGGGAACGCCGCAGGTCAAGAACGGCTATGCGGCGGACGTGCGCTACGTCGACGCGGTGATCGAGCAACTCGCGCCCCATCTGAAGCGGCCGTGCCTGGTGGTGGGCAAGTCGACCGTGCCGGTGGGTACGGCCTCTCGCCTCGCCGATCGGCTGGCCGAACTCGCACCGGTCGGCGAACTCGCCGAGCTGGCCTGGAACCCCGAGTTCCTGCGCGAAGGCTTCGCGATCGAAGACACCCTCAGCCCCGACCGGCTGGTCTTCGGCGTACGGTCCGACACGTCACGAACGACCCTCGAAGAGGTCTATCGCCAGGTAACCGACAGGGGGACCCCCGTCGTCGTCACCGACTTCCCGACCGCAGAGCTCGTCAAGACGTCCGCCAACGCCTTCCTCGCCACCAAGATTTCCTTCATCAACGCCATGGCGGAGGTCTGTGAGGCCGGCGGGGCCGACGTCGGCAAGCTTGCCGAGGCGCTCTCCCACGACGAACGCATCGGCGGCCGGTTCCTGCGGCCCGGTGTCGGATTCGGCGGCGGCTGCCTACCCAAGGACATCCGCGCATTCATGGCCCGGGCCGGAGAGCTCGGTGTCGATCAGGCCCTCACCTTCCTCCGGGAGGTGGACGCCATCAACATGCGCCGCCGTACGCGTACCGTCGAACTGGCGCGGGAACAGTGCGACGGGCAGTTCCTGGGCCGCAGGATCGCCGTGCTCGGCGCCGCGTTCAAGCCCGACTCCGACGATGTGAGGGACTCACCCGCGCTCAACGTGGCGGGCCGGATCCAGCTGATGGGGGGTGACGTCACGGTCTACGACCCCGTGGCCATGGACAACGCGCGCAAGTCCTTCCCGAGCCTCGGCTATGCCCAGAGCCTCAAGGACGCACTGCAGGGGGCGCATCTCGTCCTCCTGCTGACCGAATGGGAAGAGTTCCGCAATGTGAATCCGGAGCCGCTTCGCGATGTGGTCGCCGTACCGCGTGTCGTCGACGGCCGTGGAGTACTGGATCCCGCGCAGTGGCGTCGGGCCGGATGGACCTATCGGGCACTCGGTCGGCCGTGACACACCCCCCTCCGGGGGGGGCGGGAGGAAACGCGCTGATCGACATTGCGGAAACTCACGAACCGAAGGTGTCGCCAGTGCCGGGCAGAGGCGCGTGATTGCGCCATGGCGAACTCGCGCGCCTGCAGCGTCACGCAGGGCACCTTCGGTTGCCGCTCCCACCCGGCGAAGGAGCTTCGGACAGGCCCCATCTGCACCTCGAAGACGGCAGCGGACTCCGTCGGCCCGGTCCTGGAGCGCACTGACGAAGGGTGAGCCCGGAGGGCTCGGTGCGTCAGGCCGGGCTGAGGTCAGGGCTGCCCGAGTCCAGGCGGAACGGTGGCTGCTCGTCGGTGCCGAGCAGCAGGGAGCAGTAAGGGCTGACGCGTGTTCCCACGTATGACGCCGACGTTGAATCGAAGAGCGGTCACGGATATCGGCCGGTGACGAGGGTCGAAGAAAGCGACCAGGCTCACCAGCAGGAAAGCGATCTGCAGGAAGAACAGGGAGATGTGGTGCGGGCTGGTGAAATCTATTTCACCAGCCAAATCCATCGCAGGGCGTAGGAGGGGGTGGAAAGCGTGACCGTCACATCATTTCTTGTGCGGGCCGCCCCGGCAGGGCCGTGCGAGCGGATTGCTTTTGCCACGAGACCCCGCAACGCGGATATGGGTCATGCCACTGGATCGCGTGAGGGAATCCGTGACGTGACGGGCGCGCATCTCCCCTGACATGCGAAGACCCCCGGCCCGGTGGGGCGGGGGTCTTTCGGTCGGCTCAGGCGTTGGGGCGCTTGCCGTGGTTGGCCTTCTTCTTCTTGCGGGCTCGCTTCTTGTTGCCTCGCTTGGCCATGGTGACAGTCTCCCTACTCTCGGTGACCTTCATGACGCCGCCAGTCTAGGCCCGGGCCGCCGTGTCCGCATCAGCACCGCGGAGTCCGCGGTCTTGGCCGCTGCGCGGGGGCGTGGGATCGTCGGAGGATGGGCGACTGGCTCGCGTGGGGCGCGGTGGCCGCGGCGGTGCTCGCGGCCGTGCTGGTACTGGTGGTCACGGAGCGCTCCCTGGGCGCGGGCTTCGAGCGGAAACGCAACGAGGAGCGGGAACGGCTGCTCGCGCACCTCGCCGGAACCGCCGGGCCCGACGACGCCGCGGCAGGGCCCACCCTCGCCGTGCCGGGGCCCCGGAAGTTCGAGGACGTCGGCGGCATCCGGACCCCGGACATGCACGCGCAACTCGGCGACCGGCGGGACGACTTCACCCCGATCCTCGTCGAGTACTACGCCTACGGACTCACGCAGGCGCGCAGCAGCTTCGGGACTAGCCAGCGGTTCGCAGGCGCGGGGGCGGCGATCCTGCTCCTCGGCATCGGGCTCGCCGTCCGGAAGGCCGAAGCAGGCGGAGAGCTGTACCTCGGCATCGTCACCAGCGCGACGGGCCTGGTCACCACCCTGATCGGTCAGCTCTTCCACCGGCGGGCCGACATCGCCCTGCGGCACATGGCCGACCAGACCGCCGCGCTGCGCGACGACCGCAGGGCCGCCGAGACGACCCAGCAGGCCATCGGGCTGCTGGAGACGGTCGACGACCCGGAGCTGAGGGCCCGCCTCCAGGCCGGCCTGATCATGAAGCTTTCCGGGGCCGAACTGCCCCGGTGAGCGGGATAGTGGAGATATGTGCCGATCGATCAAGACCCTGCGTCCGCCCGCCATCCCCGAGAAGGCCACCGAGGAGGAGATCCGGGCCGCCGCCCTGCAGTACGTACGGAAGGTGTCCGGGTTCCGGGTGCCCGCCGCGCACAACCGCGAGGTGTTCGACGCGGCGGTGGACGCCGTCGCCGAGGCCACCGCGGCCCTGCTCGACGGCGTCCACGTACGGGGGCAGACCACCCCGGCGTGATCGGCTGACTACGCGGCGGCGCGGCGGCGCAGCACCCACACCCCGCCGACCAAGGCGCCCACGGCGAGGGTGCCGCCGATGGCGATCTGGGCCGGGCTCATCGAGCCGACGCTGCCGCCCGTTCCGCCGCGCGCGGCACCCGTGGTGACCTGGAGGGAGACGGAGACGCTCTCGCCGCCCGGGCCTCCGCACTCGAAGGTGACCCGGTGCGTGCCGGGAATGGCGTTCGAGAAGACCGTGGCGTTGCCGAAGAGGTTGGTGGCCTCGAGGTTGCCGGGAGTCAGCCGCACCTCGTTGAACGCGGTCGACGTGACCCGGGCGACCTTGGTGCCGCACCCCGTGACGTTCAGGGCGACCCGGCCGCCCGGGGCGACCGCGGTGGGGGAGACGCTGGCGGACGGGGCCGCGTAGGCGAGCGTGACGGGTGTGGCAGCGGTGACGATGAGGGCGGCGGCCGCGGCGGTCATCAGACGGCGCGGAGCGGCGGACCGCGGACGGGGCGCGGTGGCCGGCGGCTGGGCGAGCGACGTGGCGGGCATGGAGAGAACTCCTCGGCTCCTCGAAACGGCGCGACCGGGCCACGGATGTGACGCGGATTCGGTTGCGCACCATGCTCCGGACGCTAAGAGCCCGGGCCGGAAGCGGCGATCGGGGCCGGGTGAACGGGTGAGCAACTGCTCCGCCCGGGTGAGCCCGCGCCCGAATCCGGCGCTCGCCCCGGAGCGTGTCCGGCGGATCGACCGGACGTCACCCCCCCCACGCCCCCTGCGCCCCTGCGCCCCTGCGTCCCTACGCTGCCTGCGCCCGCTACGCCGCCGGGGACGCGGCCGGAGCCGAGGGCGGGCGGCGTACGAGGAAGGCCGCCAGCGCGCCCGCGGCGAACAGGGCGACGATCGACACCGCCGTGCCCAGCCACTGCGTACCCAACCACTGGGTGCCGAAATAGCCGAGAGCCACGCTGTAGCCGGCCCACGCCATGCCCGCCAGGACCGACCAGGGCAAGAACTCCGCCACCTTGCGCTGGGTCTTGCCCGCACCCAGGGACACCACGCTGCGCCCCGCCGGGGCGAAGCGCGCGATCACCACCAGGGCCCCGCCACCGCGCGCGAGGGCCGCGCCCAGGCGCTCCTGGGCGCGCGTCAGCCGACGCGAGCGGGCGATGGCCCGGTCCAGCCTGGCCCCGCCGCGCCGACCCAGCCGGTACGCGGCCATGTCACCCAGCACCGACGCCGTCGTCGCGATCACGAGCAGCAGCAGGATGTCCGGCACCTGCTCCGGCCCCGGGACCGGCACCGGACCCGCCGCACCGGCGGCCGCCGCGGCCGCCGCAGCGGTGATCACCAGCACCCCGCTCGGCAGCACGGGGAGGAAGACGTCGAGCACGACGGACACCGCCACCAGGGCGTAGATCCATGGGCTCGCGGTCAGCGACCCCAGAGTCTCAAACAAAGCGGGACTCCCCAGTCCGGTTGACGTGCTGCGGCATGAAGCGCCGCGACGTCGCGGGGGAGCGGCAGGGGCGGCTGACAGCCATACAGCGTACGCCCGGCACTCCCGCCCCGGGTCTCCGGGGCGCATCGTGCACCACCGCCGTGTCCCCTCCGTCGCCATCCATCCCGCCCCGCACCCACCGCGCCTGCCGGAGGCAGCTATTCCGCCGCGGTGAGCTCCCGGTCCAGCACCGTCACCAACCGGGCACGCTGACGCCGCTTGTGCGCCTGGTCCAGCCGCAGCCGCGCCGTCCGCCCGGACAGCGCCAGTGTCATCAGCTGGTTCCCGAACCACGGACCGCCCGTACGCCGCCAGTTCAGCGGCGGCCGCCCCGTCCGCCCGTGCAGCGAGAAGCCACGTCCCAGCCACCGGCCCGTTCGCGACCAGCCCAGCCGGAAACCCCACTTCACCACGGTATGAATGGAATTGTGAACCGGCGAACAGGTCAGCTGGAACACCCGTGCCGTGCTCGGTATTCGGGGCTCGGCCACATACGCGTGGTGCACGTCCCCCGACAGCACGCACACCGTCGCCGGCGCCCGCGGCCCCGTCCCCACCTCCTCGATCAGATCCGTCAGCGCCGCGAACGACGCCGGGAACGCCGCCCAGTGCTCCAGATCGCTGCGCCGCCGCAGATCCTCACCGATCCGGGCCCACCGCGGCCCGCGCTCACCGCGGCACAGCGCCGCATTCCACGTCTCCGCGTCGTGGATCAGCGGCGGCATCAACCAGGGCAGCGAGGACCCGATCAGCAGGTGGTCGTAATTCCCGTGCCCTGCCAGCGCGTTCTCCCGCAGCCACTGCTGCTCCGCCGGATCGAGCATCGCCCGCCCGTCCTCGGCCAGCACCCGCGCCGCCCGCGTGTCCACCATCAGCAGCCTGGTCCGCCCGAAGTCGCGCCGGTAGCTCCAGCGCACCGAGGCCGGATCGGCGTCCGCCGCGGACGCGAAGGCCCGTAGCGCGTCCGTGCCGTCCTTGTCCTCGCGGACCGCTCCGTAGAGCCCGTCGGCCGCCAGCTCGGCCGGCGAGAGGTTGCCCAGGTGCTGGTAGACCCAGTACGACATCAGGCCGCTGAGCACGCGCTCCCGCCACCACGGTGTCGCCCGCATCTCGGCGAGCCACGCCGCGCTCGTGTTCCAGTCGTCGATGACGTCGTGGTCGTCGAATATGTGCAGGCTCGGGACCGTCGACAGCAGCCAGCGGATCTCCGGATCGAGCCACGACTCGTAGTAGAGCCGGGTGTACTCCTCATAGTCGGCGACCTGAGCGCCGGGAGCCTCCCGCAGATCACGGCGGGCGGCGAGCCACTGCCGGGTCTCCTGCGACAGGGCATCCGCGTACACCTGGTCGCCGAGCAGCAGCAGGAGCTCCGGGCGCTCCGCCTCCGGGTCGGCGGCCAGCCGCGCCGCGAGGGTGTCGAGCGCGTCCGCGCCGTGCGGCCCGTGCCGGCCGGCGGGCGGCGCGGCCTGACGGCAGGAGCCGAAGGTGACGCGCAGCCCGGGCCCGGGCCGACCCGGGCCCGCCACGGCCGGAGTGGTGATCGTGCTCGGCGGGAAGCCGGTGTCGGGCAGCGGCCACACCTGCCGCCCGTCGAGCAGCACCTCATACGCCGTCGTGGCACCCGGCGTCAGGCCGGTCACGGTCACCAGCGCGTAGTGGTGTCCGGCTATCTGGAAGGTCCGCGTGCTGCCGCCGGCCCCGTCCGCGCACCGCACCTCGGCCGTGCACGGGCGGTCCGCCTCGACCCATACCGTGGCCGCTCCGCCCGTCTCCCAGTCGACGTGGCGCAGCAGTGGACCCAGACGCAATCCGGCCATGCAACTCCCCCTCCTCCGTAGCCCCTTCGATCACGGTACGACGGGGAGGGGGAGCCACGCCTCCCCCTGACGGGGGAAAGATCGACCGGCGGGGCGGGCGGCGGCGGGCCGGCGTCCGACGACCGGTCCGTCAGCAGTCGGTCAGCAGTCGGTCAGCGGCCCTTCAGCAGCCGTTCAGGACGTTGACCAGGGCCGTCTTCTCGCCCGAGTCCATGCTCAGGCCCCAGTACTGCTTCACGTTGACCCACATGCGCGCGTACGTACAGCGGTAGGCCGTGCGCGGCGGCAGCCACTTGCCCGGGTCGAGGTCGCCCTTGGCCTGGTTGACGTTGTCGGTGACCGCGATGAGCTGGGGGCGGGAGAGGTCGTTGGCGAACTGCTGGCGCTTGGACGTGGTCCAGGAGGAGGCGCCGGACCGCCAGGCCTCGGCGAGCGGGACGACGTGGTCGATGTCGAGGTCGGAGGCGACCGTCCACGTGGCGCCGTCGTACTCCGAGTACCAGCTGCCGCTCACCGCGGCGCAGGAGGAGTCCTGGACGACGTTCACCCCGTCGCGCTTCAGCACGGTCTCGCGGGTGTTGCAGGTGCCGGAGACGGTGCTCCAGTGCGGGAAGAGGTCGCGGCTGTAGCCGCTGGTGGACCCTTCCGTCTTCGGCGTGACCGTCGCCAGGTAGGCGCGGGCGGCCGAGGCGCTCATGGGGGTGGGCGGGGCGGCCTGGGCGGCCGGGGCGTTGAGGAGGGAGGTGAGTGCGGCCAGCGCAGCAGCTGACGCGAGCACGCCAACTCGACGCGCGTAGACGTGGGGTACGAGTGCCATGAGGGGCTCCCTGGGTGCGGGGGGTTCGGCCGTGTCGCCCCGGCGGGGCTCGGCCATGCTGGCGCCATCGGGTTGCGAGGGGATGGGCGCCAGATGACAGCGTGGCGACATGGGCACGTCACATCAAGCCACGCAAGGCCCCTGATTTAAATGGAAGTTGAGATTCCGCAGTCGGCGGGACCTCGTGGCGGACGAAGGGCCGGGGACAAGGCCGGGCAGGCCGGGACCAAAGACCCATGACGGCCGGCCGTCGGCGTCGCGTACTCTGTTCGGAGCAGAAGGGGAGTAGCTCTTCGCCGGACCGTCGACATACTGCTGGGTCACCCAGCCGGCGCCCGGAGGCAAGCCGTGAGCAGCGGCCGGCCAGCGAGACCTTCGGCCGCAGTGTCCTGTCCCGGCGTGGGCGCGTTCCGTACGCGCACGCGCAAGCCAGGGTGCCGCCGAGCCGAAGCGACCCCTGACACACCCCAGGTCTCTCGGTACCGATGGCGTCCTGCCCGACCGATTGAGGTTCCACCCCCGTGTTCAGCTTCAGCATCACGGCGATCGCCTTCGGCGTCGTCTTCCTTGCCGAACTCCCCGACAAGACGGCCCTCGCCGGCCTGATGCTCGGCACCCGCTACCGCGCCTCCTACGTGTTCGCGGGCGTCGCCGCCGCCTTCGCCGTGCACGTCGCCCTCGCCATCGCGGCCGGCAGCGTGCTCACCCTGCTCCCGCACCGCCTCGTCCAGGCCGTCGTCGGCGTCCTCTTCCGGGGCCGGCTTCATGCTGATCCTGGTGGCGGAGTTCGGTGACCTGACCCAGATCATGACCGCCAACCTGGCGGCACGGTACGACGACCCCGTCTCCGTCGGCATCGGCGCCGTGCTGGCCCTGTGGGCGGTCGCGGGCATCGGCATCCTGGGCGGCCGCACCCTGATGAAGTACGTACCCCTGCGGCTGATCACCAAGATCGCGGCAGGCGTGATGGCGGCGCTGGCCGTGTTCTCGCTGTACGAGGCGATCGCGGGCTGACCGGCCCGGGCGCGGTGCGTGTCCGGGGTCGGCCGCGGAGCACGGGGTCGGCCGCGCGGCACCGGGTCGGCGGCGTGGCCCCGGGGTCGGCCGCGTGGCCCCGGGCGGGCCGAGCGGCAGGGGCGAGGCGGGGGTGGG